>JABDRA010000503.1 GCA_013041995.1 Anderseniella sp.
GGTCATGCCCGGCGACAACATCAAGATGGTCGTCACCCTCATCAATCCCATCGCCATGGAACAGGGCCTGCGCTTCGCCATCCGCGAAGGCGGCCGTACCGTGGGCGCGGGGGTGGTGGCGAAGGTGATTGAATAGCCCATGTGTCGGCGAGGCGCGGGAAGATGGTCGCGTCAACAGAATTAGGCCAGTAGCTCAATTGGTAGAGCGGCGGTCTCCAAAACCGCAGGTCGGGGGTTCGAGACCCTCCGCCCCTGCCACCGGGAAAACAACAGACTGCCAGCCAGTAAGGCTGGCGGAAAGAGTGAAACAGGAATATGGCAAAGACCAACCCGTTTGAGTTTATTCAACAGGTCCGTCAGGAAACCGCGAAGGTTACCTGGCCAACCCGGCGTGAAACCATCATCACCACAATCATGGTGTTGATACTCTCGGCTGCTGCTGCTCTGTTTTTTCTGGGCGTAGATGCGATTTTGAAATGGGTTGTCGATCTGATCCTCTTCAGATCCTGAGCAGGCTGATCGGCGGGAGCGCAATATGACTAAGCGGTGGTACATCGTCCACGCCTACTCGAATTTCGAGAAGAAAGTGGCGGAATCGATCAAGGAGCAGGCGGCCATCAAGGGCCTCGGTGACTTGTTTGATGAAGTTCTGGTGCCGACAGAAGAAGTTGTCGAAATGCGCCGTGGCCGCAAGGTTCAGTCCGAGCGTCGTTTCTTTCCCGGCTATGTGCTGGTGAAGATGGATATGACGGATGAGGCGTATCACCTCATCAAGAACACACCGAAAGTGACCGGCTTTCTGGGGCACGACAACAAGCCCATGCCGATTACCGAGGACGAGGCGACCCGCATCCTGAGCCAGGTTCAGGAAGGTGTTGAGCGCCCACGGCCAACCATCATGTTTGAGGTTGGCGAACAGGTACGTGTTGCCGAAGGCCCGTTTGCGTCCTTCAACGGTCTTGTCGAAGACGTTGATGAGGAACGCGCCAGGCTCAAGGTGGCGGTTTCGATTTTTGGCCGGGCAACCCCGGTTGAGCTGGAATTCGGTCAGGTGGAGAAACTTTAAAAGGTTTCACTGTCTGCACCGTGTAACGGTGGGAGGCTGACAGGTGTCGCAACCTGAAATCCGGACCACTAACCTCTAATGCCTCAATCGCCGCAAGCGGTGTGAAAGGCGAGGGAAATGTAAAATGGCGAAGAAAGTTCTCGGCTATATCAAGCTGCAAATTCCGGCAGGGCAGGCCAACCCGTCCCCGCCGGTAGGCCCCGCTCTTGGTCAGCGCGGTCTGAATATCATGGAATTCTGCAAAGCGTTCAATGCTGCGACCCAGCAGGCTGAACCAGGCTCACCGATCCCGGTCGTCATTACTGCCTTCCAGGACAAGTCTTTCACCTTCGAAATGAAGACGCCGCCTGCGTCTTTCTTCCTCAAGAAGGCTGCAAAGATCAAGGCTGGTCATTCTGAAACCGGCAGAGGCGACTTTATCGGCAAGGTCACGCGCGCTCAGTTACGTGAAATTGCGGAGAAGAAAATGGTTGATCTCAACGCGCGCGACCTCGACGCAGCAGAAAAGATCATCGCAGGTTCAGCCAGGTCAATGGGCCTGGAAGTGGTAGGATAAGTATCATGGCAAAAAAGGGAAAAAGGTATTCCAAGGCTGCCGAAGGTATCGACCGCGACAAGCTCTACAGTGCTGCTGAAGCGGTAAAGATGGTCAAAGACGGCGCCGTTGCAAAGTTTGATGAAACCATTGAACTGGCGATGAACCTCGGCGTTGATCCACGCCACGCTGACCAGATGGTCCGCGGTGTTGTGGCTCTGCCTGCCGGTACGGGCCGTGATGTTCGCGTTGCAGTATTTGCACGCGATGCCAAGGCTGATGAAGCCAGGGAAGCCGGAGCCGACATCGTCGGCGCGGAAGAGCTGGTCGAGAAAGTCCAGAAAGGCGATATCGACTTTGATCGTGCCATCGCCACACCGGACATGATGCCTCTGGTAGGCCGCCTCGGCAAAGTGCTGGGTCCGCGCAACCTGATGCCGAACCCCAAGGTTGGCACCGTGACACCGGATGTTGCCGGCGCAGTCAAGGCAGCCAAGGGTGGTTCAGTGGAGTTTCGCGTCGAAAAAGCCGGCATTGTTCATGCCGGCGTCGGCAAGGCGAGTTTCAAGGAAGAACAACTGCTTGAAAACGTTAAGGCATTTATTGATGCCGTCTCCCGGGCCAAACCATCAGGGTCCAAGGGTACGTATATCAAGCGTGTTTCTGTTTCGTCGACAATGGGCCCCGGCCTGAAAATCGACGTTGCGTCCGTGTCCGGCGAGTAGCCGAACCATATGACGTGCAAGAGTTGCCGTCTGATCTGAGAGTTTATTTCGGGTCTGACGGTTGGACCAGGCAACTGGTCCAAACCTGTCCGAGATTGCAGGCGTCATGTTTGATCGCATGACTTAAACGCCAAGTTTTGGCAGCCCGTATGAGATAGGTGTTCAAAAGGTTTTGCTGTGTGACTGAGTGTTTTATCAGTCGGTTTTCAGCAAGTCAGTTTGAACCCTCAGTGATCTGAACCACCGGAAATTTTGGTGGGGAGGAGGACAGGCAAGTGGAGTGCCGTTTGTTTCAGGCACTGCATCTCGCCGACAAGGCCGGTTGCAGCGCTGTTTGACACAAATGGTTTCGTGCAACCGCCCGGACCTCAAAATCCGGGTAAACTGGAGAGAGCTAGTGGATAGAGCAGAAAAAAAGACGCTCGTCGCAACTCTCAACACCGTTTTCAAGGAAACCGGTGTTGTGGTGGTGACCCACAATCTCGGCCTGACAGTTCCGCAGATCAATGACCTGCGTAAAAAGATGGCAGAGGCCGGCGGGGCAATGAAAGTTGCCAAGAACCGTCTGGCAAAACTTGCTCTTGAAGGCACTGATGCCGCCGGTATCGCAGACCTGTTCACGGGTCCAACCATGTTGTCCTACTCGGATGACCCGGTTGCAGCGCCGAAGATCGTCGCGAATTTCGCCAAGGGCAATGACAAACTTGTCGTTCTAGGTGGAGTGCTGGGATCTACGGTTCTGGATGCCAATGGTGTCAAGGCACTTGCTGACCTGCCGTCGCTCGATGAGCTGCGGGCGAAGCTTGTGGGTATGATCCAGACGCCGGCCACCCGTATCGCGGGTGTTACGCAGGCGCCTGCCGGTCAGCTCGCACGGGTTATCAAGGCCTATGCTGACAAGGGAGAAGCGGCTTGATTGGCCGTGTCCAAACACTGAACTGGTTTAAACCGTAATACGAAAGACGAAAAAATGGCTGATCTTGCTAAAATTGTAGACGACCTGTCGAACCTGACAGTTATGGAAGCTGCTGAGCTTTCCAAAATGCTTGAAGAAAAATGGGGCGTATCCGCTGCTGCTCCCGTTGCCGTTGCTGTCGCCGGTGGCGCAGCCGGTGGCGAAGCTGCCGCAGAAGCCAAAGACGACTTTGACGTTGTTCTTGAAGCCATCGGCGACAAGAAAATCGAAGTCATCAAGGAAGTACGCGCCATCACCGGCCTGGGCCTGAAGGAAGCCAAGGACCTGGTTGAAGGCGCCCCGAAAAACGTCAAGGAAGCTTGCCCGAAGGCAGAAGCTGAAGAACTTCAGAAGAAGCTCGAAGCTGCTGGTGCCAAGGTCTCGCTCAAGTAAGCGGTACGACGACAAATTCCGGCGCGGGAGAAACCGCGTGGAGGCCATCAAGGTCTGGCAAGGTTTCTCCCCACCGGTTCTGCTCTCCGGCATGATGCGGTATGCAGAAAACATGAGTGAGGCGTTGGGGCGGTTTTCCGTGCGGTCTGTTTCAGTTCTTTTGAGGGAATTGAAATTCAAAGATTGCCCGGCAAGCCGCCGCTCTGGCTTGATTGAATTGCTCTTTAGCCCGTCCCTGGGCGTGAGAGCCAAAATGCGAAGGAACAGAAATGTCGCAAACGTTTATTGGCCGCAAACGTATTCGCAAGTTCTTCGGCAACATCCATGAAGTTGCCGAGATGCCTAACCTCATTGAGGTGCAGAAGGACAGTTATGACCAGTTTCTTCAGGTACTTGATCCTGAAGGAGGTCGTCTTGCAGAGGGTCTGCAGGCGGTGTTCAAGTCAGTCTTCCCGATAAGTGATTTTTCGGGCCAGGCAATGCTGGAATATGTCACCTACGAATTCGAAGAACCAAAATACGATGTTGAAGAGTGTCAGCAGCGCGGCATGACATTCGCCGCGCCTCTGAAGGTGACACTTCGCCTGATCGTGTTTGAAATCGACGAAGATACCGGCGCCAAGTCCGTCAAGGACATCAAGGAGCAGGACGTGTACATGGGCGATATTCCGCTCATGACCAAGAACGGTACGTTCGTCGTGAACGGCACCGAGCGCGTGATCGTGTCCCAGATGCATCGTTCGCCGGGCGTGTTCTTCGATCATGATCGTGGCAAGACCCATTCGTCAGGCAAATTGCTGTTTGCTGCGCGCATCATTCCTTACCGTGGTTCCTGGCTCGACTTTGAATTCGACGCCAAGGACATCGTTCATGTGCGCATTGACCGCCGCCGCAAACTGCCTGTAACGGCGCTGCTGCATGCACTGGGCATGGACAGCGAGGAAATTCTGCACACCTTCTACAACACCGTGGCATGCACGGCGTCGAAAGACGGGTGGCGGATGCCATTTGATCCTGATCGCTATCGTGGTGTGAAGCCGACTGTTGACCTGATTGATGCGAAAACCAAGAAGGTTGTCGTTGAAGCCGGTACCAAGATCACGCCACGCCTGGCCCGCAAGCTGGCTGAAGAAGGTCTCAAGGAACTGCTGGTTGACGACGAAAGCCTCTACGGGCACTTCGTGGCTGATGAGCTGGTTGATGCGAAGACCGGCGAAATTCACGCCGAAGCCGGTGCGGAAATCGACGAAGCCCTGATGACCGGTCTCGCGGAAGCGGGGTACAAGGAACTGCGTCTTCTGGACATCGACCACATCAACACCGGTGCCTACATTCGCAACACCTTGATGGCTGATAAGGTCGAAAGCTACGAGCAGGCACTTGTAGACATCTATCGTGTCATGCGCCCCGGTGAGCCGCCGACGCGTGAGACCGCGGAAGCCTTGTTCAACGGCCTGTTCTTCGATTCTGAGCGTTATGACCTGTCATCGGTCGGACGCGTCAAGATGAACATGCGCCTTGAGCTGGATGCGCCTGACACCATGCGTGTGCTGCGCAAGGAAGACATCATTGCCGTTGTCAGAACACTGGCCGAATTGCGGGACAGCAAGGGTGAAATCGATGATATCGACCACCTTGGCAACCGTCGTGTCCGGTCTGTCGGCGAACTGATGGAAAACCAGTATCGCCTTGGCCTGATCCGCATGGAACGCGCCATCAAGGAGCGCATGTCCTCGGTGGATATCGACACCGTCATGCCGCATGACCTGATCAACGCCAAACCGGCTGCTGCAGCAGTGCGTGAGTTCTTCGGTTCTTCACAGCTGTCACAGTTCATGGACCAGACCAATCCGTTGTCTGAGATCACCCACAAGCGTCGTCTGTCGGCGCTTGGCCCCGGTGGTCTGACCCGTGAACGTGCCGGCTTTGAAGTGCGTGACGTGCATCCGACCCACTACGGCCGGATTTGTCCGATCGAGACACCTGAAGGCCCCAATATCGGCCTGATCAACTCGCTGGCCACATTTGCCCGCGTGAACAAGTATGGTTTCATCGAGACACCTTATCGCAAGGTGATCGACGGCAAGGTGTCCGAAGAAGTCGTTTATCTATCGGCAATCGAGGAATCAAAGCCGCACATTGCCCAGGCCAACGTTGAACTGACCAAGGACGGCAAGTTTGTCGAAGACCTTGTTCTTGTTCGCCAGCATGGTGAAGTGATTACGGTTCCCTCGGAACGGGTGGACTTTGTCGACGTGTCGCCGAAGCAACTCGTGTCAGTGGCAGCCGCGCTTATTCCGTTCCTGGAAAACGATGACGCCAACCGCGCTCTGATGGGTTCAAACATGCAGCGTCAGGCCGTGCCGCTCGTGCGCACGGACGCGCCGCTCGTCGGTACCGGCATGGAAGCCGTTGTCGCCCGTGATTCCGGTGCTGCCATTACCGCGCGCCGCTCCGGTGTCGTGGATCAGGTCGACGCAAAGCGTATCGTTATTCGCGCAACAGAAGAGACCGATCCAACCAAGTCCGGTGTGGACATCTACACGCTGTACAAATTCCAGCGTTCCAACCAGAACACCTGCATCAATCAGCGTCCGCTGGTTCGTGTCGGTGACCGGCTGAAGGCCGGCGATATTATCGCTGACGGACCGTCGACTGATCTGGGTGACCTGGCGCTTGGCCAGAACGTGCTGGTCGCGTTCATGCCGTGGAACGGATACAACTTCGAAGACTCCATCCTGTTGTCCGAACGCATGGTGCGTGATGACGTGTTCACCTCGATCCACATCGAAGAATTCGACGTCATGGCCCGTGATACAAAGCTCGGCCCTGAGGAGATCACCCGTGACATTCCAAACGTCGGTGAGGAAGCTCTGAAGAATCTCGACGAGGCGGGTATTGTCTACATCGGTGCTGAAGTGCATCCCGGCGATATCCTGTGTGGCAAGATCACGCCGAAGGGTGAAAGCCCGATGACGCCGGAAGAAAAGCTTCTGCGTGCCATATTCGGTGAAAAGGCATCTGACGTTCGCGATACGTCGCTGCGCCTGCCACCCGGTGTTGCCGGAACCGTTGTCGAGGTCCGGGTGTTCAACCGCCACGGCATCGACAAGGATGAACGTGCCCTGGCCATTGAGCGCGAGGAAATCGAACGTCTTGCCAAGGACCGTGATGACGAACTCGCCATCCTTGACCGCAACTCCTATGGCCGTCTGGCTGACTTCCTGAAAGGCAAGCAGGCAGCCGGTGGTCCGAAGGGACACAAGCTCGAAGGCAAGCTCACCGAAGCCGTTCTCGATGACGTGCCTCGTTCGCAATGGTGGCAGATCGCCTTGTCCAATGAAAAGGCACTGGCGGAACTTGAAGCCATGCGCCAGCAGTATGACGAGTCCAAGAAGCGCCTTGAAAACCGCTTCCTCGACAAGGTTGAAAAGCTGCAGCGTGGTGATGAACTGCCGCCGGGTGTCATGAAAATGGTAAAGGTTTTTGTCGCTGTGAAGCGCAAGAT
>JABDRA010000505.1 GCA_013041995.1 Anderseniella sp.
TGGAAAGGGGACGGCAAAGCCTGTTGGCTGGAACGAAATTCGCAAGTGGAAATCGAAAGATGGGCCAATCTGGATTCACCTCGATCGAACTGTACCTGAAGCGCTGCAATGGCTTCGCGACGAAAGCGGCCTCACTCCCGTGACCTTAGACGCCATTACCACAGAAGAATCCAGGCCCCGGGTATTCCGGGGCAAGCGTGGATACATTGCCATCCTGCGCGGGATCAATCAGAACGAAGGGGAAGATCCTGATGACATGGTGGCCATCAGATTATGGAGTGATGGCGAGCGTTTGATCACCTTGCGTCATCGCCGCCTGTTTGCGCCGCGGCAGATTTACCAGGAACTGACGGAACACGGCACCGGACCTGTCAGCGTGGCCGCCCTGTTTGAAACAATTGTTGCCAGGCTCATTTCGCAAATGGCTGCGTGCGTTACCGAGTACGAGGAAAAGCTGGACGCTGTCGAATTGCGCGCAGAGAACGCTGACGCCGGTGATCTGCGGCGAGAACTTGGCGATATTCGCAAGGATGCAATTGAAATTCGCCGGTTCATGGCACCACAGAGAGAAGCGCTGGCGGCCATGCTTGCCGATCCTCCCAGCTGGATGCCGGAGGAAGTCAAACCGTCATTACGAGAGACGATGGATCGTCAGCAACGGCTGGTCGAGGAACTGGATGCCATTCGCGAACGCGGTCTGGTCATCAAGGATGACATTTCAAACAAGCTGGCCGAGAAAATGAACAACAACATGTATGTCATCTCGATCATTGCCGCAATTTTCCTGCCCTTGTCATTTTTCACCGGACTGCTGGGCATCAATGTGGGGGGCATGCCGGGTGTGGACAATACCGCAGCGTTCTGGGTCACCTGCCTGCTCATGGTGATCATTCTCATCGCGCAAATCTGGATATTTCGAAAACTCAAATGGATATGAACTCAGATACCGGTATCGGTCTTGCGGCTGTCATTCAGATGCGCTGGTGAATGTGCGCCAGCCACGGGTGTTCCTGCGCACTTGCCCGTCGCCAGTTGCAATAGACAGCGCGGGAAAACTCCGGCACGTCCGGCACCACATGCAGTCTGCCGTCGTCGACGTGGCGCTCACTCATCCGCCACGGCAGGTAGGCGGAGCCGCCTTTGCGCAACAGGTAATCCAGCGCCCAACCGCTTGAGCCAAATGCTGTTCGGGCCGTCTTGTCGATTGGCCAGGCAAGAGAGTGCTGACGCCGGAAATCCGCCCCCAGGTCCACAAATATGTAGTTGCCGTCCCACTCCACCGCCGTGCGAGGCTCGCTGGATACCTGCACCAGCCGGTCGCGGTTGAGTTCGCAAGACGTAATATCATCACTGGTGACAGGCAGTAACGTGATGGCGGCATCCACCAGTCCGCTGTTGAGCCACCGGCTTATTTCAGCGTGGTCGCCCGGCCATGCCTCGAATGCAACGTCGTTGTGCAACGCCTGAGCTTGGTCAACCCAGCGCTCGCCCAGCCCTGCCCATAATTCAATGTGTGTGGCCAGCGAGACCATGCCGGAAAACCCACTGGGCAACCCGACCGCCTTGCGCCCCTGCTCCCAGGTCCTCACCATCAATTCCGCATGGCGTTGAAATGCAAAGCCCGCCTTGGTCAGTTGCGCTCCTTTTCGCGAGCGTACCAGCAGAGCCTGGCCCAGTTCGGTGTCCAGCGCGTCAAGCCTGGCCGTAATCGTGGACTGGGTGACGTTCATGAGGTCGGCTGCCTTGTTCAGGTTGCCTGTCTGAACGACCGCCAGGAAGGTTCTCAGTGTTATCAGGTTCATGTGAGTAAATTCGATAAACTCGAATTATATGTCAAATATAATTCGTTTTACGAGATCACTGGCACGCGGCATCATGGTGCAAATGTCAGCCGGAGCGACCCGATGGATTTCTCAATTCAGCTTTCAGCCTACTATCCTGACAAAACCTATGGCGGAGACAAGGTCTATGCGGACATGCTTGAACAGGCGGTGCTGGCGGACCGGACAGGGTTTGATGCCGTGTCCCTCACCGAGCATCACCTGATCAATATCCTGATGCTGCCGGCACCGTTGCAGTTTGCGGTCAAGATTGCCGATCACACGCAACGGATCAAAATTCTGACCTCGGTTGTTGTGCTGCCGCTGCACGACATGCGGATTTATGCCGGCGAGATTATCTGCGCCGACATTTTCACCAATGGCCGCCTGATGCTCGGCGTTGGCCGAGGGGCCTTCGGTTTCGAAATGGAGAGACTTGGCGTGCCGCTCGACACCTCCCGGGAGAAGTTCGACGAAGCGCTCAATGTCCTGCAAACCCTGTTGAGTAAAGAAGAGGTCTCCTGGGACGGCAAATATTACAAGTTTGATCCGATCACCATAATGCCGAGGCCGGTGCGCGCGCCGCAGATCATGATGGCCGTCATGGTGCCGCCGGGCATTCATGCCTGCACCAAACGCGGCTTCCACATTCAGACGACACCGCTGTCCGGCAGCCACCAGATGATGCTGGACCAGGTGGCCGCCCACAAGACCGCCAAGGCAGAAATGGGTGAAGACGGCAAACACCTCACTTTGTCCCTGTCGCGTGTCGGTTTCATCTGCAAATCGCGCGCGGATCGACGGGCGAAAATCGAGCAGGCCAACGACTATTACAGCCGTTTCGATAATGTCTTCACCGGTCCCGGCCTTGTCGAGAACGGCATGATCAAACCATTGCCGCGCAAGCAGACCATCGACGAACTGGCCGACAGCCTGCTGATCTGCACACCACAGGAAATGATCGACAAGCTGGCCCCTTATGCGGATGCCGGTGTCGACCGGGTTATCCTCAACATTAACTTCGGCGCTTCGCAATCTGAAACACTGGACTGCATCCAGCAGTTTGCCGAAGATGTCATGCCGCACTTCACAGATCGCACCACACTAGGGCCAGGACCCATAAATCTTATCCATTCTGCGGGAGGAAATTTTGCTTCTGACAAGGCGAAAGGACGCAGGAAACCGTCCGGTTTTCAAGCCTTTTCAACGCGGTCAGGGGCAAAATAGACCCCGCCCCTCGGGTTTGAAATAAAACACCCGCCTGAAGTCGATAAATGCTCGAAAAGGCAAAAAGCCTTCACTTGCGCTTTTTCAACATGGGGTAATGGTCTGGCTGTTCTTCAATGGAGGCCGATATGATCGGCTTATTTGGAAGAGGAGAAAGACCGTGGAATACTTTGCTGGGTTGGATGTGTCATTGGAGAAGA
>JABDRA010000506.1 GCA_013041995.1 Anderseniella sp.
TCTTCTCCAATGACACATCCAACCCAGCAAAGTATTCCACGGTCTTTCTCCTCTTCCAAATAAGCCGATCATATCGGCCTCCATTGAAGAACAGCCAGACCATTACCCCATGTTGAAAAAGCGCAAGGCAAGGCTTTGTGCCTTGTCGAGCATTTTTCGACTTCAGACGGGTGTTTTCCTTCAAACCCGAAGGGCGGGGTCTATTTTGCCCCTGACAGCGTTGCAAGGTCTTGAAAACCGGACGGTTTCCTTCGACCTTTCGCCTTGTCACGGGCAAAATATCCTCCCGCAGAATGGATAAGATTAATGGGTCCTGACCCTAGTGCGAGATGAGGTTAGGTTTCCACCAAGTGGAAATCGCTTACACTGTGCCAGGCATCTTCTAATCGCTTTCAGCAAGCCCCAGGGCCGTATGAACACCTGCCTTCGGCATGGTGGCAGGGTCCCGTGGCCGCCATTCCCCTTTGTCAACCAGTGCCAGGAAATTCAAAAGACTGTTGTTGAACAGATCGGGTTCCTCCAGGTTCAATGCATGGCCGGATGCCGGAAACACCATAAGCCGCGCACACTCCATGATCTGCTTGAGCCAGATATTGACATTCAGGCAAGACGTATCCTCGTCACCGACCATCAACAGCACCGGCACCGAAACAGTCCGCAACGTGTCTTCCTGATCACGCAATGACGGTCTGCCAACCTGTACACCACGCAGCATATGAGCTGCCGGCTGCCAGGGATGCGACGCAAGGTGATCCACGCTCATTTGCCAGGCCGCCGCGTTCTTCGAACGCAGTTGAACCCGGGTCGGTCCCTTGCACATGGCTTCGGCTGGAATTGCCCGGGTTTTTTCCATCATCGCGGCAAGACCCAATGCTTCAGTGACAAATCCTTCACGTGCCGATTGCCCTTCTGCCGAGCCGGAACCGCCCGCAGCAGCCGTGACCGACAACACCCGGTCGGAGTGAAATTGTGCCAATTGAAGCGCTGTGAACGCCCCCATTGAAAGACCAACGATGTGAGCCTTATCGACCTCTGCTGCATCCAGGACCGCAAGCGAATCATTGTTCATGGCGTCTTGTGTGTAGGCTTCGGACCTGTCCGGACAATCGGATGGCGGGTAGCCGCGAGCAGATGAAGCCAGGCATCGATGCCTGGCGGACAGGGGCTTGAGCTGCACTGCCCAGGAACGATGATCACCGGCATATTCATGCAAAAACAAGATCGGCGAGCCGGAGCCACTACTGTCCTCGAAATGAACTTGAACATCTTGGTTTTTCGCTTGCGGCATAGGCTTGCTGGCTCCGTTAGGTCTGTGCTCAGCTTGCCGGATTCAGACGCGTGAACCAAGTACCTGCTGTGCCGCCCTCATGCCGGCAGCCAGCGCCCCTTCAATCAGGCCGGGACTGACATCAGAGGTCTCTGCAACGGCGAAAACAATCCGCCCGTTTGCATGGGGCTGCCGCAAAATGTCAGGACCGACATCAGGATGGCTGATTGGCTCTGCAAGATCACCGGGAGTGCAGATAAACCGGTTTGCCGCCCAGTCTTCCACATGGATCTGCGTCGGGCGCGCTGCCAGTTCTCCAAAACAGCGCACGAGCTGTGCAATGATTTCGGCATCGAGCCTGTCCTTGTTGGCAGCCCGCATGTCATGCGGCCATCCAACAAACCCGAACAGGGCAGCAGGATCAGCGTTTTCCGCACTGATGTCATGGGCTTCGACCAGTGGCCCCGCCTGACTGGCGATGCGGCCTGACAATCCGTTCTCGCGCCAGAACGCCGTGGGATAAACGATCAGTGCCTTGGCATGTACCGACATCCAGGTTGGCGTAGCCCGCATGGCATGAGCAAGTGCATCGGGAAGAGCCGGAGACCAGTTGATGGAGCTTTCCGCCACCCGCAGGGGCGTTGCGACAACCACCTGTTCAGCGCAGAACGTATACCCTGATGCCTCAACCACGACACCGGTTTCATCAACAAGAACTGCGGTGACCGGAAGTCCCGTGTGCAGGACACCGTCAGGCAGCATGGCCACCAGCGCATCGACCAGCGCGACGGGCCCTCCCGCAATCCGTGCAATGCCGTGCTGGCCGGGCAAGGGCTGAAACTGTACTTGCGCCGACGGACCATAATCGAGCGCCGCATTGCCGGTTTCAAACTGGGCAAATGTATGCAGGCCAAGCCGTTGCAGCCACTGCACCACCACAGGTTGATAGGGTGGCCACACCCAACTGGGGCCCAAATCGCCCAACACATCACCGGTCGCAGCATCATGCAGGGACCGGATACGCCCGCCTGGACCTGCCCCAGCCTCCAGCAAAACCACCGAACGCCCCTGTTCCAGCAACAACGTCGTTGCAACAAGGCCGGACAATCCAGCGCCGATGACAATGACATCGGCGCTGCAGCGGTCGTCGCTCACCGTGAGAATTGCTTGTACTTAATCCGCTTGGGCATGACGGAGTCTTCACCCAGCCTGCGCTTCTTGTCTTCTTCATAATCGGCGAAGTTGCCCTCGAACCACTCCACATGGCTGTTGCCTTCAAAGGCCAGGATATGGGTGGCCAGACGGTCGAGGAACATGCGGTCGTGCGAAATCACAACCGCGCAGCCGGCATAGCTCTCCAGCGCCTCTTCAAGCGCAGCCAGGGTTTCGGTGTCCAGGTCATTTGTGGGCTCATCGAGCAGCAGAACATTGGAGCCCTTTTTCAGCATCTTGGCCAGGTGCACCCGGTTGCGCTGACCGCCTGACAATGACCCGACCTTCTGCTGCTGGTCGCCGCCCTTGAAGTTGAATGCCGAACAATAGGCACGCGAATTCTGCTCGCGCTTGCCAAGATAGAAGATGTCGTTGCCTTCTGAAATTTCCTCCCAGACGGTCTTGTTGGGATCGAGCGTGTCACGGCTCTGATCCACATATCCAAGCTGCACGGTTTCACCGATACGAATGGAACCCTCGTCAGGCTGTTCCTGACCGGTGATCATGCGGAACAGCGTGGTCTTGCCAGCGCCGTTGGGACCGATGATACCGACTATGCCGCCCGGCGGCAGGCGGAAATCCAGACCGTCAATCAGCAGCCGGTCGCCATAGCCCTTCTTGAGGCCTTCGACATCGATGACCACATCGCCAAGCCGGTCACCGGGCGGAATGACGATCTGGGCTGAGGTTGACTTGAGCCGGTTGTCATTGGCCTTGACCAGTTCATCATAGGCCCGGATACGCGCCTTGGATTTGGCCTGGCGAGCCTTTGGTGAAGCGGCGATCCACTCCTGCTCGGCTTCCAGCGCCTTCTGGCGGGCCACGTCTTCACGGCTTTCCTGTGCATACCGCTTCGCCTTCTGGCCGAGATAGGCGGAGTAATTGCCTTCGTACGGGATACCGCGGCCACGGTCGAGTTCCAGAATCCAGCCGGTTACATTGTCGAGGAAGTAACGGTCATGGGTGATGATCAGGATGGCGCCTGGATATTCTCGCAAATGATGTTCCAGCCAGTTGACGCTTTCGGCATCGAGATGGTTGGTCGGTTCATCGAGCAACAAGAGGTCCGGTTTGCGCAACAACAACTGGGTCAGGGCAACGCGGCGGCGCTCGCCGCCCGACAGCTTCGACACATCCGCATCACCCGGAGGACAGCGCAGCGCATCCATGGCCTGTTCAACCTGGCTGTCGAGATCCCACAGGTTCTGCGCGTCGATCTCGTCCTGCAGGCGGGTCATCTCGTCTGCGGTTTCATCAGAGTAGTTCATCGCCAGTTCGTTGTAGCGGTCAAGGATGGCCTGCTTTTCCGACACGCCTTCCATGACGTTGCCCATGACGTCCTTGGCCTCGTTCAGTTGCGGCTCCTGGGGCAGGTAGCCCGACGTTGCGCCATCGGCCAGCCAGGCCTCGCCACTGAATTCCTTGTCGATACCGGCCATGATGCGCAGCAGGGTGGATTTACCCGCCCCGTTCGGCCCCAGCACGCCGATCTTCGCATCCGGATAAAAACTCAGGTGCACATCGTCGAGCACCTTCTTGCCGCCGGAGTAAGACTTCGACATGCCTTGCATGTGATAGATGAATTGACGCGCCATGGCAGGCTCGTGCCCCTTTTTTAGGAAATAAAATGGAATTGGTGAGCGGGTTCTAGCCGATGGGGGCGGTTTACGCAATCATTGACACGCGCTTCACGACAAGACGCCCGGTGCACGCAATTGCACCGGGCTCTTCAGTCTGAACTGTCACTCAGATCATGGCTCCGTCGGCGGAGCCGCAAGCTCAGCCCTTGCCGGCCCAGCCATTGGCCATGGCGTTGTTCTCGGCAGATTTCTTGCCCTTGTAGCCTTCGGTGGCGCGGCCAACCTGCTTGCCGTTTGAGGCAAAGCAGCGCCAGCGGTGCTCGCCTTTCTTGTCCTTGTAGAACTCCCACTTGTCGCCGGCCTTGGTGCCGCGATTGGCGTTTGACTGGCAGTCCTTCTTGTTCACATAGCCTTCTGAAGACGCTCCGATGATTTCACCGTTACTGGCCTTCTTGCGCCAGCGCCACTCACCCTTTTTGTCTTCGTAGTATTCCGTTTTCACATCAGCCATCGCCGACCTTCTCCCAAACCGTTTGGTGTAACAACGCGGCAAGAAGAAATTGATTCGGTTGCGAAGTCACGTAGGGAATTTCAACGTAAAGATGCAAGTTTCACCGGGCTGCAGCCAAATGGCTTGCGGACTTGGCCGCAACTTGCGCGATGACTTTGCACTGATAACGCCCCTGCACCACTTTCCACCAGCACCAGAGCGGCCTGGGCAATGTAGAAAATGGCCCACCTCATGAAGTCAATCCGGTAACGGAGAAACGCTGGATTACCATCTTCATTCATCAGCACAATGCCGACCGGCAAAAGCGCAAAAAGACCAAACACTTCGTACATTCGGTTACGTTCTGGAAAACACGCCACATGCTTTGCCATTACCGCTTTTGAGACACCCGACGCCACGATCGCAGGCGCCATAATCTTGAATACACCGAACACGGCAATCCACCACAACACCGTGTTGGGGGGCGGCCCTTACACTCATGATCCATACTCACGTTAACGCACGGAAATCCGTACGATTGGCCAGATCATGATCATTTTCGCCATGCAGAACCATGCACCACAAGCATGTGGAAAGTTTTCTTCAACACTGAATGAATGAGCTAGGTACCATCCGGCACCACAATCAATTGGTTTGTGCCGATGAACTCAAACTTACTGGAGACCAACCGGATCGACAACGCCTGACGGGCAGCCCGGGTCGGTCGGTGATGATGCAGCGATAAGATCCGACATGTTGCTGTCCGGTGACACTGTGCCTGACAGTCCGATGGTCAGTTCGACAATCAGGCGCCTGCCCTGATCGTTCTTGCAGGCAATGCGCACGCGCTGCCCCGCGCCGGGCCCGAAGCTTCTGTCGAAGGCGGCACGAATGTGGTCACCGCTGAGTTCATCGCCAATTCGCGAGGCAAACAGTTTTCGAACGTCTGAACCATTGAGCTTGTCCATGAGGTGCAGTGAATCGGAAAAGTATTCATCTGAATCTGTTCCGTCATAGCAGGTGCCGTGCTTGATCCATTCGTGCTTGTGCAGGCCGGATCGGGTGCCCGGCATGACCTGCTGCAACCGGCGCCATGTGGTCTGATCAAGCCTGTCCCATGGCAAGTCGTGCCAGCGCCGCTTCTTGTCCTTGCGGATGTCGCTTTCAGAAACACTGCAATAGGCCTTGCTGCGCGGTTGCGGCCAAAGCCCGTGCAAGGTGAAGTGCGAGGCATCGAACCTCTGTGGGGTCTGCGAGCGGCATTCCGGCAGTCGTGACCTGCTTTCGCAAAACGCCGGTTGCCAGCTGACTGCCAGTACATATTGCGCTGGTCCTGCCACCAGCTCACGGTAACCGAGCACTCCGGCACCCAGCACCAGCATCAGCAGAACGAAGTTTCTGGAACTTGACGACAGCACCGTTCAGGACGCCTTGCGGGCAACAAAAACCGCCCAGAAATAATTGCGGTAAACCACATCAACCTGAGCAAATCCTGCCCGCTGCAACCATAACACCTGATCATCCAGGTCGGCATTGATATCCATGGCCTCCATACGGGCCACGCCGTCAACAAGATCCTGCTCCAGGGCACCGGCAGCCAGGGCGTCCTTCCTCCACAACCGCATGTGAATGTCCTGAACGGCCTGCGAACACGCCTGCACCTGGTCGATATTGACGAATATGCCTCCGGGTTTCAGGGCACCACATACATTGGCGAACACCTCGCGCTTTGCTTCATGCGGCAGATGGTGAATGACGAAAGACGAGATGACCCGGTCCCAGCCGGTGCCGAATTCTCCAGTGACAATATCAAGCTGGCGAAACGAGAACCGGGGGTCGGTTCCAAATCTGGCGCGCGCCTGCTCCAGCATGGGGACGGACAAATCGGTCAGTTCAACCCGGCAGTCGGGATTGGCGTTTATCACCTCTTGTGAAAACCCGCCCGTACCGGCCCCCAGATCCAGCACTTTTGGGTTCTTCACCCGGTCAAGCTCAAGCGCGTCGACAGCGGCGCCATAAAGATCGTCATAGTCCGGTATCAGCGCTTGGCGTGACCGGTCATAGGTGGCTGCTGCTTTGTCAAATCCCGGCATGTTCAAATCCTCATGGCTTGGTTTGTATCTTTTAACCCCGTCCGGCATCGCCTTTCCACCCTCAACTTAAGCCTTGCATTTAGTACGATATCGTATTAATTAGTTCGATATCGTACTTATTCGAAAGGTAATGCCATGACAATATCCCGACGCAAGGCCATCAGCCTGATAGGCGGCGGCGTAGTTCTCGCCGCAACTGCAGCCACAGCAGGGTTTCTGAC
>JABDRA010000511.1 GCA_013041995.1 Anderseniella sp.
GCTTCGCCCAGTTCCTCCAGCATCCACATCACCCTGAAGGCGCGGGATTTTGGCGATCCGATCAGCTTGTACATTGTGTGAAACTCTCCGGCTTACATGTTGATTTGACTCTCAAAAATCACATCCGTGATCCTTCAGGCTTTCAGGCGTATCAAAATCCCGCAATATCGCATCGCTGTCCACCTCGATCATGCATACATTGTCAGCGCTGAACAGGCTGCGTGCACCCTTGTCGCCGGAGGTTTTCTCAAGTTCGGCAAAATTCCCTGTGCCCAAAATCACCGGATTACCGCGCATGCCGTTATGTTGCGGAACGATGATACAATCCTCGCCGGTAAACTCATCCAGCAACTGATTGATGATTTCAGCAGACACGTCGGGCATGTCGCCCAGCAGGATCATTGCGCCTGCGCAACTTTGCGGCACGACAGCAATACCTGTTTTAAGTGAGCCCGCCTGCCCGGTCTCAAATTCAGCATTGTGAGCCACAACGACCTCGAGCCCGCCGAGCGCTTCCTGCACTCCATCGGCGTCATGGCCGGTTACAACGATGACCGGGTCTAGGTCGGTAGCCAGAGCAGCTTCAACAACGCTGCGCACCATGGGCTGCCCGCCGTACCGGGCCAGCAGTTTGTTGTCCGCACCAAAGCGAGCCGATGTCCCGGCTGCCAGCACGATGCCTGCCAACCGGCTCACCGGCCTGCCTCACGCGGTGACGGCCTGGTCTCGATCTCCATCAACAGCCCGCCTGCCCCCATGTCCATGATGTCCTGCGGGCGGACATCAATTCCCGCCAACACCCGGCCCAGCACCCAGTCAAACCCGTTCAGTTTCGGCGAACGGGCACAGGAAGGCACACCGATAACCGCTTCTCCGTCAAGCGTGCCGAGCAGCAGCAGATTGCCGGGATCAACAGGCATGCCCAGATGCACGATCTGTCCGCCGGCTGCTTCCAGGCCCGCCGGCACCACATCGCCGCGATCAACAATGGCTGATGCACCGAACACCAGCACCGGATTGTGCCCTGACGCTTTCAACCGGGTGATACCTTCGGACACACCGTCAATTGTGTGTGCGACTTCAACCACATCGCCCAGTGTGCTGCCATGACGCTCGAGCCGGTCGCGAATGACCGTCGCTGATTTTTCCAGAAGGGTCGCTTTCATGCCCGAAGTGCGGGTCAACACCAGCCCGGCCTTATGCGGTTTGAACGGCACGACCGACAAAAGCGCACCTGATCCGGCAAGTTCCACGGCCTCATCGACGATACTCGCCGGTGCTGAAAACGGTATGATCTTCACGGTCGCCACCATCTGGCCCGCCTTGACTGCCTGAAACGGTGTCAGTGTTGCCAGTGTCACTGCCTCATGCAACCGGTTGAGCGCCCTCACCAGGCCTGCATCCACCAGCAAAATGCCGTCATGGGCAGAATAGATATTGGCCCGCCCGGTAGCGGCCTTCTGGCGGGCTACGCCATCACCACACACCGCGTCGGCAAGGCATGCAGCAGCGGCATCTTCCTGCACATCACCTGACTCGACGCGAGCCGCAAAAACCGTGGCAACACCGGCCTGTTTCAATTCTGCAACATCTGCCGCAGAAAGGATCCTGCCCTTTTTGAAGCTGATGCCGTCTGTGCGCACCGAATGGGCAAGAATGGCGCCTTGCGCCAGGGCAACGTCGATCTCGCCGAATGTCATCTATCCAGGCCCAGCCGAAGTGCTTTTATCATTTCCGCCATGATTGAAATGGCTATTTCCGGTGCACCGCGCGCGCCAATATCCAGACCGACCGGTCCGCAGATGCGCGACGGTTCGACACCAGCCTGTTTCAGGCGCTCGGTTCGCGCTGCCTGTGTCCGCCTGGATCCAAGTGCACCGATATAGAAGCACTCACTTTGAAGGGCCGCAATCAGCGCCGGATCATCCACTTTCGGATCATGGGTAAGCGCCAGAAACCCGGTGCGCGCATCAAGGCCTATGGCGGGCAACACTTCATCGGGCCAATCCGCATGAAGCACAACACCGGGAAAACGGTCTTCAGTGGCAAATGCCCCGCGCGGATCAATCACCTTGATGTCATAGCCTGCCGCTTTCGCCATCGGCACAATCGCCTGGGCAATATGGACAGCGCCGATAATCACAAGCCGCAAAGCCGGGTTATGAATATGGATGAAAAATTCGGCTGTATCCGTTGAAACGACTCCTGATTTGTCAAACCGGAACCCATTTTCCAGCGCATCCGCCAGCGCATGCTCGTCCGCATAGCGCTGGGCCACCACCTCCTGTGCACCTGAAGCAATGTCGGTCACGACCGCCACGGCCAGCCGGTCGGCACGTGCCTTTTCCAGTGTTTCGAGAACTGCAATATCCATTAGTGTTTCAAGCTCCGGTTACGGGCTCGACATAGACCCTGATCTTGCCGCCGCACGCCAATCCGACTTCCCAGGCGGTTTCATCCGCCACGCCGAACGCCAGAACCTTGCCCGCACCGGTCTCAATGGCGTCTTGCGCTTCAGTCACCACTGCTCCCTCAACACAGCCGCCGGATACCGAACCCTCAAAATTACCATCAGCATCGATAACCAGTTGCGACCCCACCGGTTGCGGCGCGGATCCCCAGGTCTCGATTACCGTGGCCAGCGCCACCTTGCGGCCTTCGCGTACCCAGTTATTGGCCGTTGCCAACAGGTTTGCATCATTGCTGCTCATGGTTTTGCCTCTCCCATATCGCGCGGATCACCGTTTTTGGCACTCAGCCACCGTTGCGGATCATGTGTTTCATTGCGCGAACCTGACAGGACTTCAGCCAGATCAGCAAGTGTATTCAATGAATGGCAGGGCCGGAACTCGTCCACATGGGGCATGATCGCCCTGATACCACTGGCACGCGCTTCAAATCCACCATAGCGCAAAAGTGGGTTGAGCCAGACAATTCGTTTGGCAGACCGCGCCAGCCGCGCCATTTCCGCCTCGAGCATGTCAACGTCATCGCGGTCCAGTCCGTCCGTCATCATCAGCACATGAGCACCCTGCGCCAGAACGCGGCGTGCCCATTTCCGGTTGAACTCGCGCAAGGTGTGGCCGATGCGGGTGCCGCCGGACCAGTCGTCCACATGGGACCCGACAAGCTCCATGGCTTCATCCACATCCCGGCGTTTCAGTTCGCGGGTGATATTGGTCAGCCTGGTACCGAATACAAACACCTGGACCCGCGAACGGTCATTGGTCAGCGCATGCAGGAAGTGCAGGAAAACCCGTGAATAATTCGCCATGGATCCGGAAATATCCAGCAACACGACCAAAGGCGGTTCGCGTGTCTGGCGGGCCTTGTGAGCCAGGGTTGTCATGTTGCCCCCTGCCCGCAGCGACCTGCGCATGGTGGCGCGCATATCCACCACGCCTTGGGCGGAAGGTTTGAACCGCCGCATCTTCACTTCCAGGCGGTTCATGCGCATCCGGGCGATGGCAGCACGGGCAATGCGCTCTTCTTCCGCACTCATCTGCTCAAAGTCCTTGTTGCGTATCACCTCGCGCGCTGACGAAGTAAACTCGCCTTCAAGCTCAACCTCGTCTGATGGGCGTTCGCGTTGAGATTGCGCGTCGTCCTGATTGAACATGGCTTCCGCCAACCGCTTGTTGCCGGCTTTCTTTTTCGCCGGCGCTGTTTCCACCCGCACCTGCTGGAACAGCAACTGCATCAGTTGCTCAACCATTTGCGGCTTGCGCCAGAACACTTCAAACGCATGGTCAAACAGCGTTGTGTGTTCATGCCGCTTCACAAACACCGAGTGCATGATCCAGTAAAAATCGGTCTTGGTTGCCATGCCACCATCACGCACCGCATCAAGCGCATCCAGCACGGCGCCGGGCCCCACCGGCAGGCCGGTATCGCGCAACACCCGGGCAAAATGCATGATGTTGTCCGGCAGGTGACCCGTCGGCGCAGGTTTGTTGGAATTGGCTGCTATTGGCTGTATCGCCATGAGGTCTACTCGGCAGCACGCAAGCGGATGTCGGACTGTATCTGGTCAACCAGCCGCTTGGCTTCGGAACCTTCCATGCGGGCAATGTCATCCTGGTACTTCAGCAACACACCAAGCGTGTCATTCACCGTCGCTGGATCAAGCGCAATCGCATTCAGTTCATTGAGTGCCCCAACCCAGTCCAGGGTTTCCGCAACCCCTGGTGACTTGAACAGATCCTGGTCGCGCAATGCCTGGATGAAACCGACAACTTCCTGGGCCAGGTCATCGCCGACGCCGGGCTTGCGTGCCTTGATGATAGCAAGTTCGCGCTCGGCCGACGGATACCCGACCCAGTGATACAGACACCGCCGCTTGAGCGCATCGTGCACTTCACGGGTCCGGTTGGAGGTGATGATGACAATTGGCGGTTCAGCCGCCTTCACGGTGCCAATTTCGGGAATGGTAATCTGATAGTCCGAAAGTACTTCCAGCAGGAAGGCTTCGAAAGCCTCATCGGTCCGGTCAAGTTCGTCGATCAGGAGAACAGGCGGGCCGCCGGCATGGGGTT
>JABDRA010000517.1 GCA_013041995.1 Anderseniella sp.
GCTGGCGCGCCATCCGGTTTCGCCTGAGCGCGCCGGGACCACTTCGCCCCGGGCAGCGGCTTCCTGGTCGATCAGATAAAACTCATACTCGATAGCCACAACCGGCGTGAGTTCCATCTCGGCGAAACGGTCAAGAACCGTTTTCAGCAAATGCCGCGGGTCTGCAAAATGCGGGGTGCCGTCTGCATCCTCCATGGATGCAATCACCTGTGCAGACGGGCGCTTGGCCCAAGGGATGCGGGTCAGCGTACCTGCAACCGGAAAACATAAGTAATCCGGGTCGCCGTCACTGGTGCCGTACTCAAAGGTTTCAACATTGCGCCCGGTCCAGTCCAGAAGATAGTTCGACCCCGGCATCCTGGCGCCTTCGGAATACAGCTTTGGCAGATAGTCACGTGTCAGTTGCTTGCCGCGCAATATCCCGTTCATATCGGGTATCAGCATGTCAATTGTTACCACGTCGGGATTGTCGGCGAGGAAAGCAATTGCCTCACTGTCGGGCTTGGCTGGGGAGTTCATGAGATACCTTCAGAAAACAAAAAGACGGCAAAGCGATTAGACAGGCGAACCTGCTCATGCCTTATCCACCATTGTCAATGAAGGCATTTTTTTCGTCAAGCGATCAGGCTATGATGCATTTTCCGGGCGACTCGCAAGCAAGAGACTTACGACCGCCGTTATTTCTGGTGGTTCATGTCGATAGCAAAATTTGAAGAGTGGTTCGCAAAGCACAACATTGATGAGATCGAGTGCCTTGTCCCTGATCCGGCCGGCACGCCGCGCGGCAAGATACTACCGGTCAAAAAGTTTCTAAAAGGTCTCGGCAATACCTCCATGCGGTTGCCGGAAGATATCTTCATTCTGACCGTGACCGGAAAATATTCGTGGCAGGATTCGCCTGTTTCGGATGCATCAGGCGATGTTTATCTGGTTCCCGATATCAACTCGCTGAAGCTGGTTCCCTGGCATGTCAACCCGACGGCACAGGTGATTTGCGACGCGCACTATCTGGATGGTGAGCCGGTCGACATATCGCCGAGATACGTGTTGCAGCACGTGCTGCAGCTTTATGCCGAACAGGGCTGGAAACCTGTTGTGGCGCCGGAACTTGAGTTCTACCTGGTCAAGAAGAACCTTGATGCGGATTATCCGCTCGAAGCGCCTGTCGGAACCAGCGGCAGGGCGGAAAAGGTGGGGCAGGCCTATGGCATTGACGCTGCCAACGAGTACGACCCCATCGTTGAAGATATCTATGATTTCTGTGAAGCGCAGGAAATAGATATCGACACCATCAGCCATGAAAGCGGACCGGCCCAGTTGGAAATAAATTTCAACCACGGCGACCCGCTGGAACTGGCGGACCAGGTGTTCCTGTTCAAACGTACGGTTCGCCAGGCAGCGCTGAAGCATGACGTCTATGCAACCTTCATGGCCAAACCGCATCAGGATGAGCCAGGCTCGTCGATGCATCTGCACCAGTCATTGATGGATTTGAAAACCGGGAAAAGTCTTTTCAAGGGACGCGGCAAAACCCCGTCCAAATTGTTCATGGCCCATGTTGCGGGACTGCAGCGTTACCTGCCGGCGGCGATGGGGTTTTGTGCACCCAATGTGAATTCATATCGCCGGCTGGTGCCGAATTCAGATGCACCCACCAATACTCACTGGGGCATCGACAATCGGACCGCGCCGCTGCGCATGCCGCATTCCGATCCGCAGAATACCCGCATCGAAAACCGGGTCCCGGGGGCTGATGCCAACCCGTATCTGTGCATTGCCGCCTCACTCGCCTGCGGCTATCTCGGCATGATGGAAAAACTCGAGCCGTCTGCTCCGATTGAGGGCTCCGCCTACAGGTATGCCCATTCCCTGCCGATCAACCTGGATGACGCGATGAACAAGCTGAACTATTCCAGGCCACTTAAAGCGGTGTTGGGCCAACGGTTCGTAGAGGCCTTCATGGCGGTAAAGGAAGAAGAACAGGTGCAATACCGCAAGGTTATCTCTTCCTGGGAACGCGAATTCCTGCTGCTCAACGTCTGATCCGGTCGATCTGCTCCCCTATGAGCCATAACTGGTGTGACTTGGGTAAGCCTGCTTGCCAGCACCCTGCGGCAGTTGTCGCGTCGGCTAGGGCAACCTAGTCTGCCGCAACAGCCGCCTCCAGGGTCAGCCTGGCCATACAGAATTTGTAACAGTGAACAAATTCCGGGCATTCGAGACAGTCATCCCACTCCGCGATGTCCGCCTGCACCTGGCGATCAGAACGTGCCAAGCCCATTGTGTCGAGTTCGAAACTGAATACCTTACCTTTCATGGATTGGTTGGCCACGAAGTGCAATGTGTCGTGGAACATCGTTCCATAACAGGCCTTGTGTTCTCGGTTCATATCTCGATCCTTTTCGGGCTTTATTGTGCGGCCGGGAACAGACCGCGCGTTCGGTTTGCAAACGCCACAAGCGACAGCATGACGGGCACCTCAACAAGCACGCCAACTACTGTTGTTAGTGCGGCCCCTGAATTTAGGCCAAACAGGCTAATGGCAACGGCAACGGCCAGTTCAAAGAAGTTTGAGGTGCCGATGAGGGCGCAGGGTGCTGCGACATTGAATGGCACTCGCCAAAGATAGGCCGCGCCATATGCCACAGCGAAAATACCGTAGGATTGGACCAGAAGCGGTACTGCGATCAATGCAATAAGCATAGGGCGATCGAGGATTACATGGCCCTGAAATCCGAACAGCAGAACCACGGTGACGAGGAGCGCGACCACTGAAAATGGCTTGATGCTGCCGGTAAACCGCGAGACTGCTGTATCACCGGTTTCACCACGCTTGGCATGGCTCATCAGCCAACTCCGGGTAGCCGCTCCAGCGAGAAGCGGAATCACTACATAGAGCCCAACAGACAAAATCAGCGTCTGCCATGGCACCTCAATATCGGTAACGCCGAGCAACAGGGCGACAATAGGTGCAAACGCGAAGATCATTATGAGATCGTTCAGGGACACCTGAACGAGTGTGTAGGTCGCATCGCCGCGAGTAAGCTGCGACCATACAAATACCATGGCAGTACACGGCGCCGCACCCAACAGAATGAGGCCTGCGATGTACTGTTGCGCATCGGCAGGCGCGATGATCTCTGCAAACAAAACCTCAAAAAACAGGATGCCAAGCGCAACCATCGTGAACGGCTTGATCAGCCAGTTGACGATAATGGTAATGACCAGTCCCTTTGGACGCTCACCGATGTGACGCAGACTGGCAAAATCCACATTCACCATCATCGGGTAGACCATTCCCCAGATGAGGATGGCCACGACCAGGTTGACGGACGCGTATTCCAGACCGGCCAGGAATTGAAAAATGTCCGGCGCCACACTGCCGAGACCAATCCCCGCAGCTATACTTAGCGCAACCCATACCGATAACCACTTTTCGAAGAAACCAATCCCGCCAGACGGTTCACCGGTTTCTACGGAGATCTCACTGTTCATCTGATCCTCATGTTTGTGGTTTGCTTTGCATTGGCTTGATAACCAGGCATTTAAAAATATTCATGCAAGTTTGCGTCACGCGCTGGTAAGCAGCGGCTGGCCCTACAAGTTCAGGTCTTCATAAGCTATGGTGGCCCTGCGTTGGCGTTCGTCGAGAACCAGTATCATCCGAGCCAGCATCGTCTCATCCATGTTGGACCAGCCCGCCGTAATGCGCCCATCCTTCCACAGGATGCTGGTTGCCACCGCGTGAATCTCATCGGCGTGCTCCAACCCGCTCTGGAATATCTCCGCGGGCTCTACACCATGGAGTGTCACGATATCAGCCATTGTGTCTTTGCCTTTCGAGTCAATACGGGAGCAACTTCCGGCTCTTTTACCAATGAGGCAGGCTTGAACTCTCGCCTTGATGTTTCTGCTGCAATACGATCTGCAAAGTATCTTGAAAGTGGTGCATCGCCATTGAGGTAAATCAAGTGGTTTTCAAAATCGAACGATTTGAAGACCTTCCAGAATTGGCACATTGCTGCCGTAGAAGTTTACAGATCGGCTGGGAACCAAGGGTTCAAAGTCGCCGTTCGCTGCCGTTCGCACAGATGGTTGCAATGCGGACCATCGAGATATTGTTTTCAACATCCAGGACCGAGTTTGCGGCGCGGGTTGTATAGGACGAAACATGCCATACGCAAACCTTGCAGACCTCGTAAAGCCGGACGATCATCCAGCAAACCTCCAACTCCCATTTGCAGGTCAGAACACCATTATGATAGTGTTTGTTGGCCTGTCAGGAGGCACCTGATCCGCGGGAAGGGCCAAGCCCACCTGGTTGACGACGACTATCCCCAGACCCTTCTTTCAGGTCCGAGGGCGCGGATACCGGACGGATTGAAAGGAGGTCGATCATGGCGATCACCAAACTCCCTGCGTCTCCAAGCCTGGAAAACCTGAAGAAGCGTGCGAAGGCGCTGGTGAAGTCAGCACGCGCCGGAGACCCGCAAGCGCTTGAACTTGTAGGGCCGTACTTCGGCGATCCGGGCGCCATCAGCCTGCAGCAGGCACAGTTGGTGCTGGCGCGCGAATACAGGTTTTCCGGCTGGGCGAAACTGAAAGCCCATGTCGAGCGTGGCGCGCCGGCCGGTGACACAACAGAACAATTGGCGAACCGGTTTCTGGATCTGGTGTCGGTGATCTACCACAACATCCCTGACCTTGGGCCGAAACGTTTTGCACAGGCAGCGGCACTGCTCGCCGAGCACCCTGAAATCCGCGAAGAAAACATCCATGTTGCAGCCGCTATCGGTGACGTGGCGCAGATTGACCACTGGCTTGATGCCGACCCCGGATTAATTGAGCGCAAGGGAGGGCCGTTTCAATGGCCGCCACTGATGTACGCTGCCTATGCGAGGTTGCCCGACGTTTCAACGCTCGCTGTGGGTGTGCGGCTTTTGCAACGCGGCGCAAACCCCGATGCGCATCACATGTGGGGCGGGCAGTATCGGTTCACCGCGTTGACCGGTGTGTTCGGCGAGGGCGAGGGCGGGCCGGTCAGGCAGCCCGAACACCCGGACATGGTTGCTTTCGCACGTGCGCTGCTGGAGGCAGGTGCCGATCCAAATGACAGCCAGGCTGCCTATAACCGCTGTTTTACGCCAGACAATACCTGCCTTGAACTGCTACTTGAATATGGCCTGCAACCAGCTGCCCGGAACAACTGGACTGACGATGACGGTCAGCCTCATCCCGGCGAGACGATGCATTTCCAACTGATGCAGGCTATTCATCGCGGTTATGTTGCTCGCGTCAGGTTGTTGATCGACCACGGCGTCGATCTCGAGCAGCTCGACAACAGTTATGACA
>JABDRA010000519.1 GCA_013041995.1 Anderseniella sp.
GTGAAGACCCATGCAACACCGTGTTCAAGGGATGGACCCCTGCGCACATTGACCAGTTTCTGTTTCAGGCTGACAAATCTTGGCAGCGGCAATCCGGTCTGGGTTTTCACCACCGGTCCGGTTGTCGCGGTATTATCCTGGGCAGCCTTCGCAGAACTCAGGGTTACCGAATTCTGGGTTTCGGTAAATGCATAGACGATGCCGCCTGCAACGGCAAAAGCCAGCGCAGCAAACAAAAGCCGTCCTATGCTCAAACGTCCCAAAACTTTACCCGATCCTGGCAGAAAGCCTGCTCACAACCAAAAAGCGCAAACCCGATCACTTGCAATATTTTCGAGCAATTTCACGGGTTCCCCGTGAACCGATGGTGCTCCAATATGCTCCGAAACACTGATTGCATCAACCAGCACAGTTTACATGGGAGCTCACGCAACATAAACAAGAATGGTATAATGATTTGCAAGGGCTGGCAAACCAACCAGTAGGTCGTGACCTAAGGCCCAGCATTACGATTTCGCCAGGAGTTGCCCCCATGCCGACGCGCAAGCCAACCGTGATTGTTACCCGCAGACTGCCGGATGTTGTTGAAACACGCATGCGCGAATTGTTCTCAACGACACTGAACGAAACCGATGCGCCGATGAGCCAGAGCGACCTGGTTGAAGCGGTCAAGCAGGCTGAAGTCCTGGTGCCTACCGTGACAGACAGGATCGACAAGTCGGTCATCATGCAGGCTGGAGATCAGTTGAAACTGATCGCAAACTTCGGCACCGGCGTTGACAACATTGACGTTGAGACGGCTACCAATCGCGGCATCACCGTCACCAATACGCCAGGCGTCCTCACCGAGGATACGGCGGACATGACACTTGCCCTGATCCTCGCAGTTTCACGACGGGTGATCGAAGGCGCTAATGCCATCGGCAATGAAGAGGTCTGGCAAGGCTGGTCGCCAACCTGGATGCTGGGCCGGCGCATTTACGGCAAGCGTCTTGGTATCATCGGCATGGGCCGCATCGGGCAGGCAGTGGCTCGGCGCGCCAAGGCATTCGGACTGCAGATACATTATCACAACCGCAAGCCGGTTCACGCCTCCATCGAAGAAGAACTCGAGGCAACCTATTGGGAAAGCCTCGACCAGATGCTGGCGCGCATGGATATCATCTCGGTCAACTGCCCGCACACGCCGGGGACCTACCATCTGCTGTCGGCACGCCGCATGCAGCTGCTCAAGCCCACAGCCATCATCGTAAACACCGCACGCGGTGAAGTGATCGACGAAAACGCCATGGCCCGGATGCTGGAAAAAGACGAACTTGCCGGTGTCGGCCTGGACGTGTTTGAGCACGAACCAGCGGTAAACCCGCGCTTGCTGAACAACCCGAAAGCGGTTTTGATGCCGCATATGGGATCTGCAACCATTGAAGGCCGTGTCGACATGGGAGAAAAGGTCATCATCAACATCAAGACATTTGTTGATGGTCACAAGCCGCCGGACCGGGTTGTGCCGGCCATGCTTTAACCTGCGCATGTTCTTGTTCGCAAAACCGCGCACACTTTTGCGGAACATGCTTTAACCTGCGCAGAACCGCACATGCCGCGGGGGAGATTTTTCGACAAAAAAGAGCGCCGGTAATACGGCGCTCTTTCAATTTCTGCTGGTTGGTCGGAACAATCAGTCATCCTTGGCCTGCGAGATATCTTCGCCGGTTTCCTGGTCGACCTGCTTCATTGACAGGCGAACCTTGCCGCGCTGATCGAAGCCGAGCAGCTTGACCTTTACATCCTGGCCTTCGCTGACAATATCGGAAACTTTTTCAACGCGCTTGGGTGCCAGTTCGGAAATGTGAACCAGGCCGTCCTTGGCGCCGAAGAAGTTTACGAAGGCACCGAAGTCCACGACCTTCACGACCTTGCCGTCATAGATCACACCTTCTTCAGGTTCAGCGACGATGGAATGTATCCAGTCTTTCGCCGCCTTGATCGACGCGCCGTCGGCAGAGGCGATATTGATCACGCCATCATCGTTGATGTTGACCTTCGCACCGGTTTTTTCGACGATCTCGCGGATCACCTTGCCGCCGGTACCGATGACTTCTCGGATCTTGTCGGCCGGGATTGTCATGACTTCGATACGGGGTGCATGTTCGCCAAGCTCTTCGCGGCCCTGGGTGATGGCTTCAGCCATCTTGCCCAGAATGTGCAAACGGCCGTCCTTGGCCTGGAACAGTGCCGTTGACATGATCTCCTGGGTAATACCGGTGATCTTGATGTCCATCTGAAGCGATGTGACGCCTTCTTCAGTGCCGGCTACCTTGAAGTCCATGTCGCCGAGATGGTCTTCGTCGCCCAGGATATCGGACAACACGGCGAACTTTTCACCTTCAAGGATGAGGCCCATGGCAATGCCGGCGATCGGACGCGTGAGCGGAACGCCCGCATCCATCATGGCAAGCGATGCACCGCACACACTGGCCATTGAAGATGACCCGTTGGACTCGGTGATTTCCGACACAACGCGGATTGTGTACGGGAACTCTTCCTTTTTCGGCAGCATCGGGTGCACGGCGCGCCAGGCCAGCTTGCCGTGACCGATTTCGCGGCGGCTGGTGAAACCGGAACGGCCGGTTTCGCCGACGGAGTATGGCGGGAAGTTGTAATGCAGCAGGAAGTTTTCCTTGTAGGTGCCTTCCAGCGCGTCAATGAACTGCTCGTCGTCACCGGTACCCAGCGTGGTCACGACCAATGCCTGGGTTTCACCCCGGGTGAACAGGGCCGACCCATGGGTGCGCGGCAGAACGCCGACCTCGCACTTGATCTGGCGAACATCCGACAGTCCACGGCCATCAATACGCGAACCGGTATCAATGATCTGGCCGCGAACAATGCCTGCTTCCAGTGACTTGAACACTTCGCCAACCTTGTTTGGTGCCGGTGCATTGTCATCTTCAGGATCACAGAGCTCTTCAACAACCTTTGTCTTGGCTGCAGAAATAGCGTCGCGACGTTCCTCCTTGCCGGCAATTGAATAGGCGGCCTGGAGGTCTTTTTCAGCCAGCTTCTTCGCGGCAGCAAGCAGATCGGAGGTGTCTTCGGGATTGTGCTCGCGAGGCTCGCGTGCGCCACGTTCCGCCAGGCGGATGATTGCTTCTATAACCGGCTGGAAGTCCTCATGACCCTTCATCACAGCGCCGAGCATGATTTCCTCGGACAGTTCCTGAGCTTCGGACTCGACCATCAGCACAGCGTCCGTGGTCCCTGCAACAACCAGGTCCAGAACCGAATCCGGCATCTGGTCAAGCGTCGGGTTCACCACATACTCGCCGTCAATGTAACCGACACGCGCTGCACCGATCGGCCCGAGGAACGGGGCGCCGGACAGACACAGGGCTGCAGACGCGCCGACCATGGCAACGATATCCGGATCGTTCTCAAGATCGTGGCTGAGAACGGTCAGGATAACCTGCGTCTCGCACTTGAAGCCTTTAGCAAACAGCGGGCGGATGGGACGGTCAATCAGACGGGAAACCAGGGTTTCCTTTTCTGAAGGTCTTGCTTCGCGCTTGAAAAAACCGCCAGGGATCTTGCCGGCGGCATAGGTCTTTTCCTGGTAGTTCACGGTCAATGGAAAGAAGTCCAGGCCGGGCTTGGGTTGGCGGTCGGCAACCACGGTTGCCAGCACTGTTGTCTCACCATAGGTCGCCAGTACGGCGCCATCAGCCTGGCGCGCAACACGGCCGGTTTCCAGCCTCAGCGTGCGTCCGGCCCATTCTATTTCTTCGACATGAATGTCAAACATAAATTTATTTCCTTACATGTATGGTAGAGTTGAATTTGGACGGGAAAACCTGTTTCCGCATCTCCTGGCTCAACTCCGGCCCTAGCCGCCATCAATTATTTGTCTCTGCGGCTTTCCCCGATCGGGCCATCAGCACCCGGCCCCATTGCCGTACGTGCCAAAAAAGGGGAAACGGGCGGCTTCCCGGTTCAGGAAAACCACCCGCTCATTGTTATTGAATTTACCGCCGGATACCGAGGCGTTGAATAATGCTCTTGTAGCGGGGTTCATCGCGCACCTTGACATAGTCAAGCAGTTTGCGGCGCTGGCTGACCAGCTTGAGCAGACCGCGGCGTGAATGGTTATCTTTCTTATGGGTCTGGA
>JABDRA010000524.1 GCA_013041995.1 Anderseniella sp.
GCAGAGGATTTTTGCAACTTTTCCGGGTGGCCATATTTAACACGGAATCACCGCATTTGCGCCAGTTCCCTGTCAAACTCTCGTCCGCAACAACTGCAAACATTAACATTCTGTTAACCAGAACCCGAATGACCGGCGGCGACTTGAGGGATTATGATAACTGGCGGCGTTAAGGGGTGTAGAAGTGAGAAAGTTGGTAGGTGCCCTTGTTGCGGCATGTCTGGTCATACCTGTTGTTGGAGTTGTTCACGACCAGGGGTTACTTCCATTAATCAGTGATGCGCAGGCAGATACACGGTTATCATTGCCTGCCGGACACCCTGCTCTCGATAGCGAGGCGCCTGCCGTCAAGGTATCGCCGGTTTCTGCGCAATTGCAGAATTATCTTGCTGAACTGAAGCAACGCGCACCCAATCATCCTCCGGTGACCGGCAGCGGATCGCCGGTTACGGCCGAACTGCAAAACTACCTGTCCGAGCTGAACATGAAATCGCCACACGGCAAGATTCAGCTGGCCCAGGCCAATACGACAGGCAAGCCGGACCAGACCGACGATCTGCTGATCGAAGCAGAAAAAGCGCTCGGCGCGAAGAGCGACAAACCAAAACAGGAACAGGGCGACACCGGCAAACAGGACAACAAGTCCGAACCGGACCGCGAAGTCGCCGAGCCCGATGAAAAACAATCCGACACCGAAAAAACAGCCGGCAAGGACGACAAGGACAAGAAGACTCTCACGGCTGCTGAAGAACACCTGCAACTGTTTGTTGAGAACCGCTATCCTGCGGCAGCGACCTGCGGAATCTGTCACCCCAAGCACTACAAGGAATGGTCGGTCTCTCAGCACGCCTATGCCCAGATCAGCCCGATCTACCTGTCACTGAACAACAAGATCAATGAGCTGAGCAACGGCTCAAATGGTGACTTCTGCCTGCGCTGTCACAGCCCGGTCGGCGCAAATCTCGGTGAGAGCACATTCGAATCCAATCTTGACCGTCACCCCACCTCTCGTGAGGGCATTACCTGTGTTGTCTGCCACCGCATCAACAAGGCTTACAACAAGGTCAGCGGCCGCCTGGCGCTGGTCGAGGGTGGACTGACAGCACCGGTATTCGGCCCGGAGGGCAATAGTGGCGTCAAGGATGTCCTCGAAAAGCCGGAAAAATTCCGCGTCGTGACCGATGAAAAAGAGCCGGGACGCAAGATTCATAACAAGGCCGAGGTATTCGCTCCCATCAAGTCGTCGACCTTCTGTGGCAGTTGCCATGATGTGACCCTGTTCAACGGGTTCCGGCTTGAAGAAGCCTTCAGCGAGTACCGCATGTCACCAGCGGCAGCCAAGGGCATCACCTGCCAGGATTGTCATATGGGCAAGATCGAGGGCAAAGCCTCAGGTTATGCTGAAGGACCAGCCGCCGTTATCGGCGACGTTCCGACCAAGTCACGCAAGCTGACCCGTCACCTGTTCTCCGGGCCCGATTACCCGATCGTTCATCCCGGTATCTTCCCGCACAATCAAAAGGCAGCCGAGTTCAAGACGATGCGCGAATGGCTGCAGTTCAAGCACAAGGAAGGCTGGGGCACCGACAAGTTCGAAGACGCAATTCCTGCCGGATACAAGTTCCCCAAAACGTGGCAGTCAGTCGACGACCGCTATGATGCACGCGAAATTCTGAAAGAACAGTTCGAGTTGCTTGAGTTTGCCAAGCGGGCACGTCTTGAGGTTCTGCGTAACGGATACAAACTTGACGACGTGGTTGTGGACCGCGCCGATGTGGGCGGCCTTGCATTCAGGGTCAAGGTTCGCAACGGCACTGATGGCCACAATGTGCCGACCGGTTTCACGGGCGAGCGCCTGGTATGGCTCCAGGTCACCGTCAAGGACCGCGATGGCAACGTTGTCTTCCTGTCAGGTGACAGAGACGCCAATGGCGACTTGAGAGATGGCCATTCCTCTTACGTCCATGCCGGCAAGGCCAAGCTTGACAGCCAGTTGTTCAGCCTGCAGTCGATCTTCGTGACCCAGAACGGTCGTGGCGGCGAAATCGAGCACGTCATTCCGATACCGTTCCCGACATTTGCCCTGCCCCGCGTATTGCCGTCCACAACATCATTGGTATTCAGCGGCGAACCAGCAACGGAACGCAACCACAAGAAGGGTATCGAGCCAAACGGTCATCGCTGGGCTTCCTACTCCGTGGACAGCAGCAAGCTGACCGGCAACGCACCTTATACAGCGACCGTCAAACTGATGGCGCAGGCGGTACCGGTAAACCTGATCACGTCCATTCAAAGCGTTGGCTTCGACTTCCACATGACGCCACGTGAGGTCGGCAATGAGTTGATTGCCGGAACCCAGATGCTCTGGAAAAAGGAAGTGACCCTGGGTGCCAGTGTTTCAAATTCAGGATCCGGACCGGTCATACTGGCTCCAGCCGCCTCGTTCGGAGCAACGCCCCCCACAACCGTGGCTCCCATCAATGCGGTCCCCCGCGCAGCAGTTCCCAGCCGCCGTCCGCGGTTGTCAGATCCGGTCAAGTGACGGTTCCGTGTCAAGCAGTGAAGGCCTCCCGTGCCTATCAAACCAGAAAAAGACTGAAAGGGAGCAGGCAACATCAATGAAGGATAAGCCTCATTTCACAGGGTTCTCGCGCAGCACGTTGCTGATGCTGACCGTCCTGACCCCGGGAATCCTGTACTCGATTTCCGCCGCAGCAACCGAGCTGAGCAGGAAAAACTACCAGCACAATGTGACGGCACAGAACAAGGCAGACACGCTGATAACGCCGACCGCCGGCGAACCGGCCGAGCGGACGGGCGATCACTGGTATTCCGCAATCTGGCCGCTGGGCGACAGGAGCGAGGTTGCGGCTCTGAAAGACGAATATGTCGAGTTCAGAACGGAGAAAACTGAAAACGAGGAAGACCGGCTCCCCAGCCGGCCCAAGCTTTTGTATGAACTCGGCAACGGATTTCTCGATACAGGCAACCTGCATCCCGGATTTGAAATTCCCTACATAGGTGCGGTCTGGCAACCCCGGCTGTGGGCATACATGATCAACCGTACCGCGTTTCAGTCATTCGACAATGGCAACGGAAACGGACGCGAAACCGAGATCGCCAATCGGATGGACCTGTTTGCCAACCTTCAGCTCACCGGAACCGAAAAGATCCTGTTGGGGCTGCGCACCACAGATAACAACCGGCCTGGCGAGTTCACGCGTTACACATTCGACGGGGACAATGAAGGTTTCAACGAAGAGTTCAACTTCAAAGTGGAAACCCTGTTTTTCGAAGGCGACCTGGGCGGCCTGTTCCCGAATCTCGACAAAGAGGGGCAACTGCCACTTGATTTTGGATTCACCGTCGGGCGTCAACCGGTGATATTCCAGGAAGGCATCCTGATAAACGATACCATCGATGCAGTCGGGTTTGTCCGCAACAACATCCCGTTCCCCGGCACTTCCAATCTTCGCATCTCGGCAATGTATGGCTGGAACCGGCTTGACCGCAACGATGGCGCCCGCAACAGCGACGAAAACATGTTCGGGTTGTTCATTGCCGCTGATACTCACTACTCGACCTTCAACTACGACATGATTTACGTCGACGATTCCGACAATGGTGACGGCCTGTATTTTGGGGTCTCGGCAATCCAGCGCCTGCCCGGGCTTGGCGGCATCAGCAGTGCGTTCCGGGTCAACACGTCGATTGCACTCGATGAGGAAATTGAGGGCAACGTGGTCGGTACCGGAACCCTGATAACCTCTGAGCTGTCGAAGACCGTGACCGGATCCGACGATATCGTCTATTTCAATTCGTTCCTGGGACTGGGCAATTTCACCCAGGCAGGCCGGGAAGCAATTGTCGGCGGCCCGCTGGCCAATACCGGTATCCTGTTTGCGTCTCCGAACCTCGGCAACTATCTCGCCGAGATCGATCCGTTTACATCCGACAGCGTTGTTGGCGGTGCTATCGGCTATCAGGCTTTTTGGGATGACAAGCGCCGCAATCTGATCCTCGAAATCGCCGGACGCCACGACCTCAGCGGTGACGGTTCTGACAGCCTCGGCTTCGGGGCTCAGTTGCAGCAGGCGATAGGCCAGCATATCCAGCTGACGTTTGAGACCTTTTACAC
>JABDRA010000526.1 GCA_013041995.1 Anderseniella sp.
TGCGCGACTGGCCGATGATGAAGAACAACCCTGACAGGGCGAACACGAACGAGATGAAGACAAACCGCCGGTTTCTTGCCAACTCGAGCATGGCGCCGGCCTGGCCAAGCACCAGCCCCACCGCGGCGACCGTCAAACCGGCCAGTCCCATGCGCACCGGTGTCAGGGCAAGCGGATCCCAGGTTTTCAGAATGGAGACTGACAACGGAAAGTGCAGTGACCACACGATCATGCAGATGATACCGGCCAGATTGCCCCTGATTATATTGCCATCCATATGTGTGCGCCCGACATGCAACCTGAGGGGGTTGACCAGACTACCTGCCATCAGACACAAATGATGCGCAAGACCGGTCGTTACACCTTACCCCGCCCTCAGGAGCGCATCCAGCGATGAAACCGTTTTTCGTTCAGATAAAATGTGAACTGGGCAAAGCCTATGAAGTCGCCACCGAACTGGCGGATTCGGAAATTGCCTCGGAAGTGTATTCCACTGCCGGCGGCTGGGACCTGCTTGTCAAATTTTACCTGCAGGATGGCGATGATGTCGGCCATTTCATCAATGAAAAGGTCCACTCCATTGCCGGTGTGAAAGACACCTACACCATCGTCACCTACCGCGCCTTCTAGCGGCTAACATGGCTGGCCTCGCGAAACACGCACCCGGCCAGACGGTCCTGGGTGTGCTGATGCTGGACACCAACTTTCCGCGGCCCGTGGGCGATATCGGCAATCCCGACAGTTTCGATCACCCGGTCATCTATCGCCGCCTGCCCGGTGCAGTCGTGTCGCGCGTTGTCTCCGATGAACCATTGCCGGACGATCTGGCGGAGCTTTTCGTCAACAACGCCCGAGCGCTCGAAGATGCAGGCGCCACGGTGATTTCAACCAGTTGCGGATTTCTGTACCCGTTGCAGGACCGGTTGCAGGCGGCGGTAAGCGTTCCCGTTGTTACCTCGGCTCTTTGCCTGTTGCCCGCCTTGCGGGGAAAACTGGGTGCCGATGCGCCCATCGGCATCGTGACATTCGACGCTGGGCGCCTGTCACCCCATCACATTCCCGATGACGGCCCGCTGGTTATTGAGGGATTGGCGCGTGCGGATCACCTGTATCGTGTCATCACAGACGACCTGGCCGACCTGGACCAGACACAGGCCGGCAGCAATGTTGCCGACGCCATTGAGCGCCTTAAATCCCGCGCACCGCAGCTGATGGCCGTGGTTCTGGAGTGCACCAACCTGCCACCTTATCGGCGCAACATAGTGAAAAATCAAAGCTTTTCAATTTACGACATACACGACGCAATAAATCACTTGCAAAACGAACACAAATTGTAGGTAAATTACTGAAACAAGAGTTGGAGCCTATAAAACTGCTTGCCATGAGCAGCACCATGTAGTGACATTCGACCACGATTTTCAAACCAGGGAGTATATCATGACAAAACACCTCAAAATCGCTGCGCCGGTTGCCATTGCAGCCCTGACACTGTCCGCCAGCATCACGCTGGCAGCGGACATGAAATGGGACATGCCGATGGCCTATTCGGCCTCAAACTACCATTCTGAAAACGGCGCCCAGTTCGCCAAGGAAGTCACCGAAGCCTCCGGCGGCAAGCTTGAAATCGTGGCTCATCCCGGCGGCTCGCTGTTCAAGGGCGGTGAAATTTTCCGCGCCGTGCGCACCGGCCAGGCCCCTATCGGAGAACGCCTGATTTCAGCCCTGGGCAATGAAGACCCGCTGTTTGAAATCGACAGCCTGCCGTTCCTGGCGACCAGCTTTGCCGATGCAAAGAAGCTGTACGACGCAACAAAGCCGGAACTGCAGAAGGTTCTGGCCAGCAAGGGCCTGACCCTGCTGTACACCGTGCCATGGCCGCCGCAGGGGCTGTACACGAAAAAGGAAGTCAACTCGACTGCAGAGATGAAGGGTGTCACATTCCGCGCATACAACGCGGCTACCTCGCGTCTGGCTGAACTGATGGGCGCAGTGCCCACCAAGATCGAGGCCGCTGAACTGTCCCAGGCGTTTGCCACCGGCGCCGTTGAAAGCATGGTCTCGTCCGGTTCGACCGGCTATGACCGCAAGCTGTGGGAGCATTCATCACACTGGTACAACATTCAGGCCTGGCTGCCGAAAAACATGGTGATCGTCAACAACGACGCCTGGGCCAAGCTTGATGAGGCGACCCAGAAGGTCGTGCTCGAAAAGGCTGCAGAAGCAGAAGCACGCGGCTGGGCCAAGGCGGAAGAGCTTGCCAACTGGTATGTTGAGGAACTTGCCAAGAATGGCATGACGGTCGGTCCTGCCGGCGATCAGCTCAAAGCCGACTTCGCCGCGATCGGTGAAACCATGACCACCGAGTGGC
>JABDRA010000529.1 GCA_013041995.1 Anderseniella sp.
CCGCTGATCCGGCTTCACCGGACTTGACGACCACATCGCTAAAAAATGACAGTGAGCGTCGGCAAACTTTTTCAGGATCAGGTTTCATGGCCGCGGTCGAAAAGAACTCTCCCCGCACCATTGCGACCCTGCTTGCCGGCGCGGGGTTGCTGCTGACCGCTGTCGCCCTGTTCCAGACGCTGTTGCCGCTCAGGGCCGGCATCGAGCAATTCTCGCCTGCGCTGGTCGGATACCTCGGCACCATCTACGCCACCGGTTTCGTTTTCGGGTGCGTGTTCGGCCCGGCACTCGTGAAAACCGTCGGGCACATCCGCACATTTTCCGGCGTTGTCGCAATCGCAGCCGCAGTGTCCCTGCTCTATCCGCTGTGGCCAAACGTGTTTTTATGGCTGGCGTTGCGGTTCTTCTCGGGCGTGGCGCTGGCCATTGCGTATATGGTGATTGAAAGCTGGCTCAACGATCAGTCCGACAACACCACGCGTGGCCGGGTCTTGTCGATCTACATTATCGTTGCCAACGTCACCACGATGGCAGGACAATTGCTGGTCAATGTTGCCAGTACCGCCGGGCAGACCCTGTTTGTCCTGGTGACGTTTCTATTGTGCCTGGCCGTGGTGCCGATTGCCCTCACGCCCACCAGTGAACCGAAGCCGATACCAACCGCCAGGCTGGAACTGACAGGCCTGTTGTCGATATCACCGGTCGGCACCATCGGCTGTTTGCTGGTGGGTGCCGTTGAAGGCGCGTTCTGGACGCTCGGGCCAACCTTCGGGCAGTTGCGCGACATGAGCGTGTTCGAAATCACCTTGCTGATGGCCGCCTTTGTTCTGGGCGGTACCGTGTCACAATGGCCGCTGGGCAAACTGTCGGATCACCATGACCGCCGGGTGGTGATCCTGCCGGTCGCCCTGGGAACGGTGGCAACCGGTTTCCTGATCGCCTTTTGGCAATTGTCGGACCTTTGGGCGATACTGGTGCTTGCAACCGCTCATGGTGCCCTGATGGTGCCGCTCTATGCCCTGTGTCTGGCGCACGCCAACGACAATGTTGCCAACGACAAGCTGGTGCAGACCAGCAGTGGCCTGTTGCTGATCTACTCTATCGGCGCTGCCATTGGTCCGACTGTCGCCGCACAGTTGATCGAGTACACCGACGAAAGCGGCCTGTTTGTCTTTATCTCCGTAGTGTTGGCGGTGTTTGCCGTATATATCGTGTATCGCCTGGCTTTCGGGCCGGCCTACGACCGGATACAGCGCAACCCGTTCGCACCGCTGCCCAAGACATCGCAGTCGGTGTTTGAGTTCGAAGTGGATGACGAGTAGCTATCAGCCCGCAGCAATCTGGTTGGCTTTTTCCACCAGCACTTCCGCCTGCCGGATCGAGGCGTAGTCGATCAGCCTCCCGTCCAGTGAAACCGCCCCCTTGCCCTGTTCAGCCGCCTCTTTCATGGCCTCCAGGATGCGCCGCGCCCGGTCAATTTCTTCGCTGCCGGGGCTCATCACCTGGTTGGCCAGTTCGATCTGAGACGGATGAACTGCCCACTTGCCTTCATAGCCAAGCGCTGCTGCGCGTTTTACTGCCGCGGTATAGCCGTCTGGATCGGAAAAATCCCCGAACGGCCCGTCGACCGGACGCAGGCCGTTGGCGCGGGCGGCAACCACCATCTTGGAAAGTGCATGGTGCCACATGTCGCCCCAATGGCGTTCACGCACGCCGTCACTATCCGGCAGCGCATCTGTCAGCACCGAATAATCCTTGTTGACCCCACCGATCACCATGGTGCGGGCGCGGGTTGAAGCGGCATAATCCGCCACGCCGAAATGCAGGGACTCGTTGCGCGGGCTTGCTGCTGCAATCTCGTTGACATTCTGCATGCCCAGAGCGGTTTCGATAATGTGCTCAAAACCGATCCGCTTTTTTGATCCCATTGCCGTTTCCACCTGCGTCACCAGCATGTCGAGCGCATAGACGTCCGCTGCGGTACCGACTTTCGGGATCATGATCAGGTCGAGACGCCCGCTGCCCTGTTCAAGAATGTCAACCACGTCGCGATACATGTAATGGGTGTCCAGACCGTTGATCCGGACGGACATGGTCTTGGTGTTCCAGTCGATGTCGTTCAGGGCCTCGATTATGTTCTTGCGTGCCTGCACCTTGTCGTCGGGCGCTACTGCATCTTCAAGATCCAGAAAAATTACATCAACATCGGATTGCGCAGCTTTTTCAAACATTTGAGGCTGACTTCCCGGCACGGCCAGCTCGCTGCGGTTCAGTCGGGCCGGGGCTTGTGTGATGGTATGAAAGCTCATGTCTGGTGCTCCTGATGTGAAGAATGACGGCCAGAAAAAGGGCTCAGAAAAGCGATTGTCAAGAATAAAACAAAAAACATTACAAAGATTACAAAAGTAAATATAAAAATTACTCATCACACATATTGACTCGATTTCGCTTCTCTTGTGAACGTTGCCCTGTGTAGGTTTCAGGTATCGAAAAACCACGTTCAGGGAGCAAGACCATGCAGGACCACAACAACATCAAGATTGCCAGCGAGCTTGATCTGCAGTCCATGCAGCGCGGCGCGGATATGACTTGTGAGGCGGTTCTGGACCTGCGGTTCAACGATGCCGCGAATGCCCGGCCTGTCGAGGAAGAGGTTCTCCTGCGCCTGAGAAACCTTCAGATCGGTTACGAACAGCTGCCGGTCAACCTGCACCAACCGGATGGGCGGCACGAAATCGAACTGGCGCACCGGATAACTGAACGCGGCGGCAGGATGATGATCATCACGGATCAGCCTGAAGCAGTGAGTGCATTGTGCAGTGACCTTGCCTGCGATACACAAGCTGGTGCGCGCGCGGTTCTCCATCATGAGCTCTACGAAGTAGCTTGAAGGCACCTGAACCATGGATATTCATGAGTACCAGGCCAAGGAACTGCTGCGGGGTTTTGGCGTAAAGGTGCCGTCCGGCGGGCTGGCTTACAGCCCCGAGCAGGCAACCTACCGGGCTCATGAAATCGGTGGTGACAAATGGGTCGTCAAGGCACAGGTCCACACCGGCGGTCGCGGCAAGGCAGGCGGCGTAAAGGTCTGCAGCACCGAGCACGAAGTATTCGATGCCGCCGATGACATGTTCGGCAAAAAACTAATTACACATCAGTCCTGACC
>JABDRA010000533.1 GCA_013041995.1 Anderseniella sp.
GCCACGTGCCGGTCACAGGTACCCCGGTATCCCGGTTGATTACAACGTCGAGTACAGTCGGTATGTTTGATCTAAGTGCCTCTGCATAGGCATCACCAAATTGATCCGGATGCTCGATCCGAATGCCGCGAGCGCCCATGGCTTCAGCCATTTTTGCAAAATCCGGATTCCAGTGTTGTCCGGTCTGCTCGTTGACGAAACTCGTGCCCAGCTCCCTGCCGTCAAGATAAACCCTCTGCAGATCGCGAATGGTCCCGATTGCATAATTGTTCTGGACAACCCACACCGCAGGAAGATTGTACTCCACAGCAGTCATGACCGCATGCGGCCACATGGAAAAGCCCCCGTCGCCACATAAAGTGACACAAGGTGAATCGGGTCGCGCCAGCCGCGCGCCGAGAACACCACACACGCCGAAGCCCATGGCAGCAAAACCTCCCGATGTCATGTGTGTACCGGGAACTTTTGTCTGCCAGTATTGTTCTGACCATACTTGGCAATTTCCGACATCATCTACCATTACGGTGCCGGGAGGAGAAATCCGGTTCATGTCCGCCAACATTCGGCGTGGTTCGATGGGGATGTCCGAACTGGTTTCGAAAGGCGCGCAGAAGTTGCGCCATTCTGACTGCCAGCCTTCAATTTCACGCCGCCAGGCATCTGCACTGCCGAGACGAATCTGCTTGCCCCTGGCTATCTTCAGGCCTTGCTCAAGGAACTCTCTCGCATCGCCGGTTATGCCGATTTCGACCGGGTAGTTGCGGCCTATTTCATTTTCGTCGATATCGACCTGAATGAGTTTGGTTGGTGGAATGTTGTAAACATACCCAGGAATCCACGAGCCCGTATGCAAATCATTAAACCGCGCGCCAATGGCAAGGATGACATCGGCGTTGCGGCAGGCTTCAGTAGCCGGATAGTCGCCCCAGACGCCGGCAATTCCCAGATGGAGCCTGTGATCATACGGCAGAGCGCCTTTGCCCATGAATGAAGTGTAGACCGGAACATCCAACTGTTCCGCGAGTTCTCGCAATTGTTCATAGGCGCCAGCAACACGAATGCCGCCACCTGCCAGAATGAGAGGCCTCTCGCTTTTGCACAGCATCTCGAGCGCGCGCTGGATCGAATAGTCGGACATGCGGCCATTCCAGGTTCCTGTGTCGGAATTGTCGTCTGCAGGATCCGGCGTGTTGACTGGTGCGGATTCAATGTACAGGTCGTAGGGCATGTCAAAATGTACTGGTCCCGGCCGGCCGGTCCTCATCAGTCCGAACGCCTCGGGTAAGGCGCTGCACAGGTCTTCAACTTTCCGGATGCGGTAGGATTTCTTCACCACTGGCTGGAAGATCGATGACATGTCGCCATTGTACCGGTAATCATCCTGTAGTGCGCCACTGTTCACTTGCGTGGTCGGAACCTGCCCCGTGACCAAGAAAAATGCCGAATTGTCATAGAACGCATTGGCCACCGAAATCATCATGTTCATGGGCCCCGGCCCGGTCGAGGCATAGACTGCCAGAGGTTGTCCTGTCAGCCGGAAGTAGACATCTGCCATAAAACCCGCCCCTTGTTCAATTCGCGGTGAAATATGGCGGATTTTGTCTTTATGCTTATAGATGCCATCCAGCAGGCCAATCGCGCCATGACCTGCATATCCCAAAATATAAGGGACCTTTTCCTTGACTAGATACTCAGCGATAATGTCGGTCCCGCGCATTTCGTTAGAACCTGGCATGCCGCTGTAGCTGTGGCTCGGCGTGGAAAAACTCTGGCTCGAAGTGTAGTTGCCATAATTTGAAGAATTGTAGTCTCTGCGCCTTTCCACTTCATCCTCCTGCTGTTTGGTAGGCCGCATTCATCAATTCGTACAGCCCATTTTTCGCACCAAACCCGTATCCTGAATGATCGAGAGTTGCGATAACCCTTGCACAAAACCAACAGGGCGCCAAATTGCCGCAAATGGTTGTGGGCCGTGTATGAAGCAGCACATGATCTAAAAAATGCACAGGCGAAAGCGCACACCAGTTGGGCTTACAGGTCACTATGGTTGCTGTTGACAGGTCCAAAGGCAGCGCTCACCTGGCGAGGTGCGGATTTATCTCAGATAAACGGTTGCGACACGTTATTGTTGCATCTCAGTGGTATTGTTCCAACTAGGCTTGCTGATCTGTCGAAATCAAAGAGCACTATTGAGTTCGTCCGCCATGCAATGGGCAGTTTTGTCCGTACAGTGAACATTGACGAATTTGAGAACGCCATGCCTATTCAAAGTTGTGATTCAATTGTACGGAAGGGCTGTATCCGCTGCCCGATCATCAGACATCCGTGATGCGCTGATTCAACACCAAATCAAATCTTTTTTCCCGAAGCTCAAAACAAGTGGTGTCTGGTGCTTGGGTGATTTGGCACTCATTGGCCTCCCCTCTCAAGCGCTATTCTTTTCCCCTGCATCTGCGGGTGTGCGATTGACGAAGAACAAGTAACGATGTTTTTTATTTTGGCGCGACGTACGACCGAGTGCAAGGAAGTTTCCAAGGCGATGAAGGGGAATGCAGTTATTCAAGCGAGGTCGTACATGATCTGTGCGACGCCGAGGAGCGGAAGAACGCTGCTGTGCGACCTTCTGCATGATACTGGTGTTGCCGGGAATCCTCATTCGTTCTTCCGACGACAGGACTTTGCTGAATGGGCTGAGGAATTCAATGTGCCGGTTGCGGAATGGCGTGATCAGCAAGCTTTCGATCAATCCTATCTTGAAGCCGTTTTGAAGTATGGAACTGAGACCACCGGGTTGTTTGGCATGCGTGTGATGTGGGAGAGCCTCGGTCATCTATCGACCAGGCTCGAGACCCTGTTCCCGGGACTGCCCAATGACAGTGCCCGTTTCCAGTCGGCATTCGGACTTCCCGTCTACCTGCATCTGTCGCGCGAGGACAAAGTCGCCCAGGCTGTTTCACGCTGGAAAGCCGAGCAAACCGGTTTGTGGCATGTCGATGCGGACGGGACTGAACGTGAGCGGGTCAAGCCCGGGCAAACTCCAGGCTATGATGCCAACGAGCTCTCAAGGCTTGTAACAGAGCTGGAAGACCACGATGCAGCGTGGTTGCGCTGGTTCGACCGGCAAGGCGTGGTTCCGGTCAGCATCACCTATGAAATGCTCTCGTCCAGGCCACAAGCCACATTGGCGTTCATCCTGTCTGCTCTCGGCCAGGACAAAACCATCGCAGAAACTGTTGAACCCAGAACCGCCAAATTGGCGGACAATGAGAGCCGGGAGTGGGCAGCCCGTTTCCAGGCTGAACGGGCAGTATGACGCTGTGTGGAACTTCGGACTAATTTGACCCTGTTGACGCGATCAGTTGACCATCTGAGGCCATCACGACTTCACCCGGACCAAATGATCGCCAGGACTCATCGGTCAAAGGAACACTTGCAATCAGAACGACACGCTGACGTGCTGCGTCGACCGTGAGCCCCACAGCCTCGAATTCAGCACCGGAAGGCGGACATTCGCGGATGAGGACGTGGAGGCCCGGCGGGCCGATCACACCAGAGGTTTGATGACGCCGGTCGCCGTGAGCAATCATGACGTCACCATCCCAGTAAAGAAAATTGGCCGGGCCTAACGGACGCAGGTCCTGTGCAAATCCGGACACTGTCTCAAAGCGCGCTTCAAGTGATGGTGGCCGGTCCTTTTCCAACCAATCAGCCTCCAGTCGCGCGAGGAGCGCGCAAAACGCATATTCGGAATCTGTTTCGCCGACCGGTCGATGCCGACCCAATGGAAATAACTTGCCTTTCGTTACATCGGGAACATGACCATTATGCGCGAAGGCATGCATGCGCCCTGCGAGTTCGCGAATGAAAGGCTGGGTATTCTTGAGAGCCAGTGTGCCGGTGGTTCGCTTGCGGATATGCGAAATCACTGCCCGGCTGCGAATGGGATGGCTTTCCAGGAACTGCAGCCAGAGGCTGCTGCTTGCAGCCGTAGTGTCCTTGACAACACGTACGTCACCGCCTTCCGCAAATGCGATACCCCAGCCATCCTTGTGAGGGCCTGTGAGGCCGCCATGCTGTGCGAACTCCTCAAGAGAGAATGTGACCGTCGCCGGCACACTGCTCGACATGGCGAAGAGCTCGCACATGGGTCCTCCGTTTTGTCCGCCATCGCGCATCGACTGTCTCGACGTTAGGGGGCCGGAGCCGGAGCTTCGTCAACTCACTGATCGTTACCGGCAACAGCCAGCGCTTTCAGGAAGGCGACGAGGTCACAATCACGTGCTTCATCCGTTGTGCCGTGCGACTGCAACTTCACGCAAACTGAACCTTGGACCGATGCTTCATCCCCTCCAAAATACTGTTTGGCGAGATGAGCTGGCGAATGGCAGTTTCTGCAGTGCTTTGCGAACAGATCACGCCCCCGTACAGCGTTGCCGGTCCTGCCGGTTTCCTCAAGTTCAACTGCAGGCGGCAGTTCCAGAGCCGCGATACGATCCCAGTCACTGCTTCCATTCTTAGCCTCCGCAGCCTTTGCTGGATCAAAGACCTTGTACAGGGAAAACGCACCGCGAATATCGCCTACCTCATAACCGATTGCCTGGTCTTGCGGATAAAGCTCATTGATCGCCGTTGTGACCTCTGGCGCAATCTGTTTGCCGTGACAGGCCAGGCATGTGTCAAAAGTGGGTATTGCCTGCATAAAATGCACAGTCTGCGTTCCATCCCGGTCAAGAAGCCTTGCGGATCTGAGCATTTCAGGGCCTTGTCCTGCCATCGCACGCAATTCGAAGCTCATCATCATGCTGCGTTCCAGCGTGTCGGGCTTATTGTCAGGGTTGCGCACCCGTAATCCGATGCGGCGAATCTGCCACCCGGTTTCCTTTTCAATTTGTTCTTCTATCTCCGGTGCCAAATGTCGGCACACACCGATCGCCTGTTTGACGCCGCCTTGCATGGCGGTCTGCATCTCCTGCATCATCACCTGGCGCAAGCGCTGAAGTGTCTGCTCCGCTTCCAGTTCATAGTTCTTCAGGCTTTGCGCATTGACACCGTTTCCGGCGGCGAGGGCGAAAACGATAATAGTAGCTGTCAACCGCATCATCACACATCTCCATTGGCTGCACATGAATAAGCGGGCAATCCGTGCCCGCCCAGAGCGAAATGCTAGTCATCCCTTTCAGAACGGAGGATTTCACCAGTGATACCGTCCACGTAAAGCTCAACCCGGTTGCCGTTGGCATCAACGGTCTTTACTTCATAACGTTTGCCACTTTCGGCTTCGATCTTTGAAATCTCGCCGTAGCCCTGTTGCTTCAATTTCTCGGCAATCTCATCAGTCGACATCATGGCCATGCCGCTGCGAACGCCGCCACCGGTTGTATCAAGAGCCTGCCGACAGGAGCTTGACAGGTTCGTTCGATTTTCCTCCAGACAGGTGCGAACCGCGCCAGCACCATGGTCTTTATCAGCACAGTATTGTGCAATTTCCGATGCGCATTGGCTCATGACCGGGCCACCCTGAGCAAGTGCCTGAACTGAAAGGATCATTACAATGCCGGCGGAGATCATCAATTTTTTCGACGTGTTCATAGTCAGCGTCCTTCTACGGATTGGGTTACTGCCAATCTATTGCCGTGTACGGATAATTTGCAGGTCCGCCGACTTCGTTCCTTGATGGGGATCAATAGAAATGGAAAAGTTTTTGCAACCCCGGCGTGCCGCAGCCTTCGCCGGGTTGACGTCCGGGTTTTCGGCACGAATGTATATCAGGTTTTGATTGAACCAAAACCGCGCGCACTTTTGTGAGACTTGCTCTAGTTTGTCGCTGAAAAACCAACGCCGGGCGACAGGTATTCTTTTCGCACCGGAGAGAAGATATCCAGCACCACTGCCCCGTCCGGCCCGGCCTTCATGGTGTGCATCGCGTTGGGCGGGGTGCGCCAGATATCGCCCTTGTTGATCTGGAATTCTTCCTCGTCCTGATAGCGGGTTGCTGATCCAGACAGCATCACCCCCCATTGTTCTTCAGGGTGCTTGTGCATTTCGCCCACGGCATGAGGATCAATGCGCACCACCGACAGCATTGCGTTCTCACCTGGAAAAATGGTGGTTGTCATGCCGTCTGCAAGTTGGCGGAATATGCCGCCTTCCTCACTGTCCAGATTGAACAGTTCAATTTTCGAACGGGTCATTGAAATGCTCCCTGTCTTTAAAATGCCCCGCCGATCCAAAATCCGGCGAAGCATTATCTCGTTCAGCTACCGCCTAGAATTTTCGGTAGGCCTTGTTCAGGACCACCATGGGGTGATCCGGTGACATCTGGAATTTGATCAGCAGTTCACGCGCGATCATGTCGCGATCCTGCTGGTTGTCCGGCAGGTCGTAGCTTTCAGGGATCGCCACCCAGCCATTGATGTTGCGGTCAAACACGGCGGGTTTGCCGTCGTCGTACCCCATGTGAACATCTTCCAGCCAGTTGAGATCTTCCCAGCCCATGAACTCGATATAGCCTTTGAGAAAATCGGTGATGCGATCATAGTCGGGCAGCAGGTTCACATCATAGCGATAGCCGATGTGCTGTCCGATGACCTGCTCGCGTTCTGAGTCAATACCACCACCCTTGAGGAAGTGATCGACATCTCCGATTTCGGCGCCTTTATAACTTGTTCCAGCCATCTCGTGTCCTCCCTAGATGTGGTGGTAATCGTCTACGCCAACCGTGAAGTCGGTGCCGGCAAGCGGCACCTGGGCGATTGCCGAGGCTTCCATGGTCAACGCAGCCAGATCTTCCGGCTCCAGACTATGGATATTGGTCTTGCCGCAGGCACGCGCCATCATCTGAGCTTCCATGGTCAGCGTATGAAGGAAGTTGTAGACACGTTCTGCTGCTTCATCCGGGTCAAGACGCTTGCGCAACATCGGATCCTGTGTTGCCACACCAACAGGGCAGCGCCCGGTATGGCAATGATAGCACTCGCCGGCTTCCACACCCATCTCGGATGGATAGTCGGCTTCCTCGATATCCTTGTTGCAGTTCAGCGCCATCATGGCGGAATGACCGATTGCGATGGCATCGGCTCCCAGGGCCAGCGCCTTGGCCACATCACCGCCATTGCGGATACCGCCGGCGTAAATCAGCGTTATCTCGCCACGCTTGCCGATATCATCAATGGCGCGCCGGGCCTGACGGATTGCCGCCATGCCGGGCACCCCGGTTTCTTCCGTTGCCAAATGCGGGCCGGCGCCGGTGCCGCCTTCCATGCCATCGATGTAAATGGAATCCGGATCACATTTTGCCGCCATGCGCACATCATCATAAACGCGGGCTGCGCCCAGCTTGAGCTGGATCGGTATCTGCCAGTCGGTTGCCTCGCGGATTTCCTGGATCTTCAGCGCCAGATCATCAGGTCCGAGCCAGTCGGGATGCCGGGCCGGTGAGCGCTGGTCAATACCGGCAGGCAGCGAGCGCATTTCGGCAACCTGATCGGTTACCTTCTGGCCCATCAGGTGGCCGCCAAGGCCAACCTTACAGCCCTGCCCGATGAAAAACTCGCAACCATCGGCCAGTTGCAGATGGTGCGGGTTGAAGCCGTAGCGCGACTGAATGCACTGGTAGAACCATTTCGACGAATAGCGCCGTTCATCGGGGATCATGCCACCCTCGCCTGAACACGTCGCCGTGCCGGCCATGGTTGCACCACGGGCCAGCGCGGTCTTGGCCTCGAATGACAGCGCGCCAAAACTCATGCCGGTAATATAGATAGGAATATCCAGCTCAATCGGACGCTTGGCGCGCGGGCCGATAATGGTCTTGGTCAGGCATTTTTCACGATACCCTTCAATCACAAAGCGGGTCAGCGTACCCGGAAGAAAGGTCAGATCATCCCAGTGAGGGATTTTCTTGAACAGGGAGAAGCCGCGCATGCGGTAACGGCCGAGCTCGGACTTGATGTGAATGTCGTTCATCACCTCCGGCGGAAACACAAACGATTTGCCGAGATTGTACTTCTTCTCGACCTGCAACTTGGAATGGCCGGTGTCTTTTTTGGTCTTGCCAGTCATTGAATTCGCTTTCTCATATTGTTGGAGTCTGAAAACCTGATCCCTAGAGGACCAGTTTTTTCTCCGACGGTTCGAGGTTGTCGTAGCTCCACAGCTGCTTGCCGGCGACGATCTTGGTGAAATGATCCACGCCCTTGTCAGGCATCATTTCGTATTGCGTCAGCTTGCGGGTCAGCCAGGCCTTGTCGAGATCGGTCAGTTCCGCGGGAATGGCGTCCACTCCCAGGTCTTTTATTTCACCGCCGATAAAGATGGTGCCGTCATACATGCTGTCGCCCAGGCTCTTGCCGGCGTTACCGCATACGACCATGCGGCCACGCTGCATCATGAAGCCGGAAAACGCGCCTGTATCGCCGCCGACCAGAATAGTGCCGCCCTTCTGGTCAATGCCGGTCCTGGACCCGACCGAGCCTTTGCACACAAGGTCGCCACCGCGAATAGCGGCGCCAAAGGTCGAACCTGCATTCTTCTCAACCACACAGACACCGGCCATCATGTTTTCTGCAAATGACCAGCCGACACGTCCGGAAATGCGAACCGTCGGGCCATCAAGCAGGCCACAGCCGAAGTAGCCCAGAGAGCCGTTCACGATGAAATTCATCCGGTGCAGAATGCCGACAATGATCGAATGCTTGGCCCCGGGATTTTCAAGTACAACGGTGCCGTGGCCTGACTTGATCAGGTCCCGGATCTCGTTGTTGATCTCGGTTGCTTCCTTACCTTCGCAATCAACCGATCCGCGTTTGTTGAAATCCACATCGGGTGCAAATGCATAGGCATAGCCGCCTTCGTTCTCCAGCGAGAACATCGTCTTGATGTCACGTCCCTTGAGCGGCTCCGTGTGGAGACCCATCATTTCGCCGGCATCGCCTGAGCTATCTACGCCTGCCATACTCTTACCTCCTCGTCATAAGGGTCCCAGGTATCTATTTCGTGGGGAACAATTGCCCGGATCGCGACTTCCTCGGAGGCCAGGGCAACCATGTCATCGGTTTCGTAGAGAACCATAGGCTTGGCCGCCATGGAATCCTTGGCCATGCCAAGCTGATCCTTTGTGGTCACCAGGTAGGTGAAGACGCCATCGATCTCTTCAATGGATTTCTTCAGTGTCTCTTCCAGGGTCATGCCCTTTTCCAGGCTGGTAGCCACATAAACCGCCAGCAGTTCGGAATCGCAATTGGACACGAAACGCTGTCCGTCACGTTCAAGCTGGCGGCGCATCAGCCAGTAATTGGTGATCTGGCCGTTATGCACCACTGCGATGTCGCTGTACGGATAGGCCCAGTACGGATGGGCGGAGCGGATGTCGACATCTGACTCGGTGGCCATGCGGGTATGCCCGATACCATGGGTCCCGGTAAAATCTCCCAGCCCATAGGCGCCTGACACCACACCGGCATCACCCAGATCCTTGATTAGTTCCAGTGCCGAACCGATGGACAGGATTTCCGCCCCTTCGATATCCTCGATGTGGTCGGACAGCAGCTTCATGTCGCCGTCATACTGGATTTCGTAGCGAAACGCGTACTCTGTCGCTTCACTGAGTTCTTTGACTTTCACCCCGAGGGTTTTCAGGGTTTCGTCGACGGCATCCTTTCGGCGTTTGATTTCCTCGTGAATCTTGAGCGCGCCGTGCAGGTCCTCCTGCTCGGCGACCTTGAAGCGCAACACAAACGTGTTTTCCTCAGGTTCGCCGTAAATCGCAAACCCGGTTGAATCCGGCCCCCGGTGTTTCAGCGCCTGCAGCATGCTGGTCATCTCCTGACCGACATTACTGGAGCCCTTCCGGTGTATCAGCCCTGCAATTCCGCACATGGGCATATCTCTCCTGTTAAGTGGTTGGCCGGCGGGCCGTTACCCGCCGGATTTCAGTCGTCGAAAAGGCCGCTGGCTACGGCAGGCATTCCATGTAGGTGTCTTTGTC
>JABDRA010000534.1 GCA_013041995.1 Anderseniella sp.
AATTTCCCTGTATTTTCCCGTGTAAAAGGGAAAGTGAGACCAGAGACTGGTTCGCCACAGACTGCACACACCACCACCCTAATCCGTCTCTCTTCGTGTAATTGCAGGCCTGTCAGGAATACGCCGACATTCCGGCGGGTTAGCGGAGCCGTTGGCGGAACCTTCTGGCGGTGAGACTCGAATGTTGAAGCTGAATAGCCATAAATGCTGGCTGAGTCTCAGTTGACGATTTCGACCACCAGAAGGTTGGACCCGCGTTGTCAGGTTGATGGTAGCGGTAATTCCAAATGTTCTGGGAAAGGGAACCAGTTTGGCATCCTGAGAACGCGTCGCTGTTCATTCCTGCATGCAGGGATTTTGCCGATGCGTCTGAGCCGTTCGGCGGTGAGATCAATTGGCTGGTTGCCGGTCAGGACTGACTTGGTGATGTCGGGTGCCAGGAAGGCCAGGGGCAAGATGCGGCTGATTTCACTTGCGGGGATGTTGTCGAGTTCTGCTATGGAGTCTACCGAGAAGGCGTTGCCGGACGTAAGAAGGTCGCGCCATCGATGTGCATTACGGATCGTCTCCACCAGTTTGGGATCAATGATTGGGTTTGGGATCTCATTGCCAACGATCAGCTTTGCTTCAACTCCGCGGCGGCGAAGCTGGAACGGCAAGGTCAAGGCGACTTGATCTGAAGACGGGTTGGTTGAAATTGGTCCTGGTTGATTCAACAGGACGGCGCTCAAAGAAGTTGGGCAGATGGTTATAATCATCTGTCCGGGCCTGATATCGATCCGCCTGATGGCCATTCTTGTGAGTGTTCGAATGTCTTCATTTGTTTGATGTACCGCCTGGTCTTGTAAGCGTTTTGCTGATGCCAGCGCTTGTTCAGGTGTTGTGGCATCAACAGTATGAAGTTGAGTCAATTCAATGAGTTGGGTCTGATCACTCAGGCGTTGAGTCAATCTGTTGATCGCCAATGTCTCAAGTTCAGCGGCAGGAAGACGCCACGCACCGATATCCTTTCGTCCCGGAGCAAGCGGCGAAGCTCTCGATCCAATCCGCCAAACCAGTTGGTTCACAAACACTAATTTGCTGCGTTGCGTTGAGTCGCTGGAGGCGGGCGGGACCGGGTCATCAAGCCTGGTAGCTTTGCGTTCGCTTTTCATCTGCGTGCAGACGGCATTGTCAGGGAGCACTGATCAAACCTCAAGAGTGCGGAGATCAGGCTGACCTGTTTGCAATAGCAACCGCGTCCAGGTGTGAGAGCTTTGGCATAGTGTGCGTCGTGCATGTTTCTGCCCGCAGCCTTTGCTGAAAGCCTGTTGATGACACACAACTGACATGCTCTGAGTCCGCGCGACGTTCTTGTCCAATAGGACATCGCATGGGATACATTTGCGCCCGGACCAATGGGAGAGCGCTCCTGACCGATACGTGGCACTGGATTTAGCGAGCGTTCCGAGTTCGTACATATCCACTGAACTGAAACCGTTGCATCGACAGATTGACAAATGACCGACACTTCAAGCCACTCAGCGTCCACAAACTCGTTACCTCCCAGGCGCGTCCTCGTTCTGGGAGCTACAGGTACAATCGGCACTGCGACTGTGCGTGAGTTGGTGAGACGTCAGCATGAAGTGGTCTGTCTTGTGAGACAGGGCGGGGCTGTTGCGCAACACGACACCGGTAAGTTGTTGCAAGGGGCCGAGATACGATTTGGTGATGTGAGCGACCCTCGTTCGCTTGCGCTGGCTTGTGCCGATTACGGACCCTTCGATATACTGGTCTCGTGCATGGCATCGCGCACCGGTATACCGAAAGACGCCTGGGCGATTGACTATAAGGCGCATGCAGATGCACTGGCCGTTGCAAGGGATGCCGGTATTTCGCACATGGTATTGCTGTCGGCCATTTGCGTTCAGAAACCGCAACTGGCTTTTCAACATGCCAAACTTGCCTTCGAAAATCTGCTCATTGAATCGGGCCTTACCTACTCCATCGTCAGACCGACTGCTTTCTTCAAGTCACTGTCGGGACAGATCGAGAGACTGAAGCGTGGCAAACCGTTTGTGGTGTTTGGCGATGGCAGGCTGACATCCTGCAAGCCGATCAGTGATCATGATTTGGCTTGCTACCTTGCAGAGTGTCTGGACAATCCGCGCCTCCACAACAGAGTGCTGCCGGTTGGTGGTCCCGGCGACGCCATAACGCCGAAGCAACAGGGCGAGTGCCTGTTTTCGCTGCTGGGACAGGAGCCGCGCTTCAGGCATGTGCCGGTGGCATTGCTGGGTGTGATCGCAAAAGCGCTGGGCGGTCTTGGCCTGTTGATCCCCGCCATGGCCGACAAAGCGGAACTGGCCAGGATTGGACTGTATTACGCCACTGAATCAATGCTCGTCCTTGATCGAGAAACCGGACGGTACGACCAATCCGCCACCCCCTCGTTCGGGTCACAAACGCTGCATGAGCATTACCGCAAGGTGATCAGGGGCGAGGTTTCGAACGATCGCGGTGATCACGCTGTTTTCTAATATACGCTAACAGGGGTAAATATGTTACACACCCTGAATGTCCACAAAACCTGACAGTTCAATGCAGCCGCTACCGACCTCGTCTTATCCGTCACCTGCCGCCGTGCTGGAATTGCTGAAGCCTATCACCTGGTTTCCCCCAATGTGGGCGTTTGCTTGTGGTGTTGTTTCTACGGGCGTTCCCATCCTGGCGAACTGGCATATCGCCTTGTTGGGCGTGATCCTTGCCGGGCCGCTGGTGTGTGCAATGAGCCAGGCTATCAACGACTGGTATGATCGCCACGTCGATGCCATCAATGAGCCTCACAGGCCGATACCATCCGGCCGGGTGCCCGGAAAATGGGGATTGTATATTGCCGGCATTTGGACCGTGCTGTCGCTCGTGGTTGCTTCCACACTTGGTACCTGGGTGTTTGTTTCCGCCGTTGTGGGTCTCATTCTGGCCTGGGCCTACAGCGCACCGCCCCTGCGGTTGAAGCAGAACGGCTGGTGGGGCAATGCGGCTTGCGGGTTCTCATATGAGGGTCTTGCCTGGGTGACCGGTGCGGCCGCCTTGCTGGGTGGCAACTTGCCGGGTTTGGAAATACTTCTTCTTGCCGGGCTCTACAGCGTTGGCGCCCACGGCATCATGACCCTGAATGATTTCAAGGCAATCAAGGGGGATCGCGAGATGGGTATCAATTCTCTGCCGGTCCTGCTGGGGCCGGATCGTGCAGCACAGGCGGCGTGCGCCATCATGGCTGCACCGCAGGTCGTCGTCATTGCCTTGTTGGCATCGTGGGGCCAGCCCGTACATGCCGCAATCGTAGCCGGACTTGTGCTGGGACAGTTGCTGATGATGCGAAAGTTCCTTCGCGATCCGATCAAGGATGCGATCTGGTACAGCGGGTTTGGCGTGCCGCTTTTCGTTTCAGGCATGATGGTGAGTGCGTTTGCCGTGCGTGTTTTTTCCGGCGCTTAGACACGGTGCATCTCAGTTGACAGGAAAGATCACAAGAGAGCGGAAGGTTGGGCCGCGAGTACTGGCGGCACTTGTCGCCGTCTTGTGCATCTCTATCGCGATCTGGAATCTTGAAGGCGCCAGGTCAGGGCTTTCCATTACCCAGCTTGGCGTAGGTTCAACGCCGGTAACCGTCTACCGCCGCGAAGCAGGTGACAGCGCACCTGCAGTGATCATTGCACACGGCTTTGCCGGTTCCAGGCAGTTTATGGAAAGCTATGCCCTGACGCTGGCACGGGCCGGCTATGTTGCGGTCTCGTTTGATTTTGAAGGTCATGGCCGTAACCCCACCCCGATGTCCGGGGACATCACCAGCATCGACGGCACGACCCGACTTCTCATGGCTGAAATCGGCCGGGTGACGGATACCGCGCTGGCCCTGCCCGGTGTGGACGGGCGGGTTGCATTGCTGGGCCACTCGATGGCATCAGACATTATCGTTCGACGCGCCCTTGAGGATCCGCGGATTGCTGCAACGGTGGCAATCTCGATGTTTTCCGAAGCTGTTACGGCCACAAAACCTCGAAATCTGCTTATCATCACGGGAGAATGGGAAACCTTTCTGCGAACCGACGCCCTGCGAAACCTCCGTCTGGCTGAGCCATCGGCAGATGCCGGCCAGACCGTGGG
>JABDRA010000535.1 GCA_013041995.1 Anderseniella sp.
GTCAGTGGCAAAAACCAGATTGGCCGTTGTGCCATTGGAGTACCTTATGGGCAGGCCGAAATAGTCGGTGCCGCCGCGGGCCTTAAGGTCGTGCAGGACACTGTGGTCCGATGCCATCAACTCACCGGCTAGCCGCTTTCTGAAAGCTGATCCGGTCCGGTTGATGATTTCCAGCGGACTGCCGATATAGCCTGATCGTCCTTCAAGACCATGGGGCGTTTCAATGCGCGCGGTAGTACTTGCATCTCTCTCCCAGACGGAACTGAAAGCGGCAATGAGCGGGTGCAGCGTGCGCATTGACAGGCGGAGCCGCCAGAGCGGAGCGCCCGAAGCCTGCAACTTTTCACCAAGCTGACGAACGGTTTCATCCACATCTGCAAGCAGGCGGCCTTCGGCCAGCAACCACTTGATGGTCGGGCCCGACTGCCAGTCGGCGGATTGGGGAACGAAAGCAGCTTCAGACATCATTCATTGTGGCAGATAACAGCCGAATTGATCAACGCTGAGATACGACGACATAATCGGTAGTTTGCCGGCCAGCTTGTCACACCCGGCCTCCATCACGCCGCCACAATTCTCGGATGATTGGTGATCCATGAAAACTTGTTCGACAGCAGCTTTGGCTTTTGGTCTGGCGGCGGCCATGTGCCTGCCGGCGCAGGCCCAGGATGCACCTTTGGGCAAGATTGTCTGGCAGGTGCAGGACCGGTTCCGGTTCTTCTCCGACGAGGCGTTTTTCACCCCCCATTTGCGGGCCAGTGAAGCGTTCAATGCGCTTGAGGCGCCGCGTGACGAATTTGGCCGCAAGAAGATCGGCGGTGAATGGGTTGGGCCGATACAGTTTGCAGAACGCAGGCTGGCCGGCAGCGCCATCAAAAACGGCCATGATGGCTGGGCAGCGCAGGCCTACACCACCAGCAAGGAAGCCTTTACGTGCTGGGATTCCGGCCGGCGGCGGGTGCGCGGTGACTGCCTGAAATCCGATAACGCAGAAGGTTCGCGGCTGTTCCCGGCGCAGGTTACCATATCGGCTTCGCTCGACAGCACGGCTGCTGAGGTCTTTGCCGGCAAGCAATGTGAATGGTTCATTCATACCGGCACCGACAAGGACTGGCGCACCGTCACACAGGCTGACTGTGCCGGTCCGGCGCAACTGACCGCGCCGGTGAATGAGCAGTTTTCCATGCTGGCGCGCGTGCTCGATCCTGCCAGTGCGAACGGTATGCTGACCCAGGTCACCGGTGTGTATCAGCAGGTTGAGGGCCGTCTGGTCGTCGGCTTTGGCGACAGTTACGGCTCCGGCGAGGGCAACCCTGATTACCCGGCGAATTACTCAAAGTCGGTGACGCTGGCGGATACCGCGCGTCCAAAACCCAGCACCTTGCCGCGCTGGCTTGATCCGGCATGTCATCGCTCGGTGTATTCGCATCAACAGCGTATCGCCATGCAGCTTGCCGCCGAAAACCGTCAATCGGTGGTGAGCTATGTCGGCTATGCCTGTTCCGGGGCGTCGATTGCCAACGTGATTGCGTCGGTCGATACACAAGATGACCATATGGAACCGGTCACCGAAAAATCCCTGCGCGACAACCGTGTCAAAAAGGGGATTGCCACCACGGTTGCCCAGGCGGACTGGTCGCAGCTTGATCAGGCCGTCCGCGACCTGTGCGCGGATGAAGGCTCGGCAAAATCTGAAAAGCCCATCAAGGGATGCAGTTCGTGGCATGGCAAGCCGGATCTGGTTCTGCTGAGCGTGGGCGGTAATGACATCGGGTTCGCCAATGTGGTGAAATGGGCGGTCGCGGGAACCGCCGTCGGCCAGGTGCGGTTTCTGTCCGGTGGTGAAAAACCCGGCACGATGCTGAAGCGTGCTGCCGGCAAGGAAGACCTGGCGGGCTGTTCAGGTGACGAGGCGGGCCTGCAGTGCCGCTTGGCTGATCGCTACGCATCGCTTGCGGTTGCCATAGAAAACCGGCTTGGGCTTACAGATCGCAACAAGGTTGTGACCGGCCCCTATCCCGGGCCCATGGGCGACGAGGCAGGTGGCGTCTGCTCTGCTGAGGCGGTCAATGAAGGCGCTGACTCCGAACACTTCATCTCCACTTCCGACGAACGCATACGCACGCTGCATGACAAGCTGTTTGCGCAAAAACAGTTGACCAACGCGATGAAACAGGCGGTATCCAAGACCGGCTGGACCTGGGTGGATGCGCTTGCCTGGTCCGGCGCATTCGACCGTCATGGTG
>JABDRA010000539.1 GCA_013041995.1 Anderseniella sp.
GGTAGTTGCAGTGCATTCGTTCGCTGCTTCTTACGACGCAGTCTCTGCTGCTCACGGCGTTTAGCACGGTTCCGGCAGACAATAGCACGCATCAAGGTCTCGTCAGCCCGCAGGATGTCGTTGGAGACTCTGCGTCCGTTCCAGCGCTCCAGAAAGGACACTTTCGGGTCATCTGATGGCGGCCCGTGGACCTTGGTTGCAATCCGATCATAATGTAGAGGAAATATCCGTTGGACCCAGTTGTTCCATTTCCATCGAGACGCAGTCGCTGCTGCTTCAGAGCGGGTTCGGTTATCCGCAACGTTCACAGTAACTTGGAACATCGCGCGATTTTTTTCGGCAATGACAGTCTCAAGCAGCCGCTCCTTTTCAGCAAGCCGTTCCTGCAAGTGAGCAATCAGCGCTTCCCTTTCCAGACTGTCAAGATTGTCATTCACAATCGAAGCCTCCTACAGCGGTAAAGGCTTCGTATAATGCCATTGTGTTTCTGAAGCGTTACTTAAATAGATCAATTTCGCCAAACGCTTCCCGTGTCGAATAGAACCCAACAAACTGTTTAGCCTCGCGTTCAATCAACCAATCAGCCGCAGGACAAGCAACTGGAAAGTGTCACACAATATTTGTTGTGCGTGATGCTGATCATGGGGAGAATAACCCATGCCATTCTCAATCTCAGCGGCACCACCTTTTCCTCCTTGTCAGACGCGAAACAAAGGCGCAAAATCTGCACGACTGTCTGGATGTTCAAGGGAGATCATTTCCCTGCCCAGCGGCCGTCTTCTGAGAAGGAGTAATGGTCGTGAAGATGGATCGCCTCTACAATAAGACTGGTTCGGTTTGGTTGATCAGCGCGCTTGTGCTGATGTTCACAGTGACGCTGACGCTTGAGGTTCAACCTACTTCTAGACATGACAGATATAACATCAGCTCGGAAGACATGGATACTGCGCAGGCCGAGAACTGCGCTGCTAAGAAAAAGTATCTCAGTGAAACTGAGGATAAGGAAGAATACACCGACACGGGAGACACAAAAATCAGCAAGTTTGGGTCAGATACAGTCGAGAACAAGTATATGAACGAGGCTGAGGATAATGCAGAGAAATACTCAGACAGTTTTTGGTTTTACGGCATGGAGAACGGCTGCTGGAAGCAGTAGCGCCCGCGGCTTGATATTCGAATTCCGGGATGCTCAGGCGTCGCCGTGGGTATCGTCCGACCATCAGATGGTTCTTGATTACCCAACCTGGCCCCAAGACAGAAGCGCCTTCTCAGCGTTCGTAGGGTCATCCTTGATGCGGTAGATGGTTGCTCGAGTGAGACCGGTCGTTTTGGCGACCTCCGTGACACCTGTCCCTTTGCCCAATAGGTCCTTCACAGTTCCCAGCTGTTCTCGCGTGTAGGAAGGCTTGCGCCCTAGGTAAGCTGTTCCCTTGGTCTTGGCCAACTCAATACCAGCCCTCTGGGCCTCCTTTGTGGCTTCTGCTTGAGCCTGTGCGGTGGCTGCCATGAACGCGATCAGGGCGTCCCGGACGGCCTTCTGGGTGCCGGCCTCCAGCGCCTGAAGCCACCATCCCATTGCAGCAAAGGCCACCCATGAACTAACATTCAAACCGGACCAATCAAACGGGGCTGGTCAACTAGGCACCTTACGGGTGATCCGCATCCGCCGTCCCAAATATGCATGCCGGCAGTGCGAGACAGTGGCGCAAGTCCTGGCACCTCAGAGGATCATCACCGGCGGGTATGCAACACCAGCCCTGATTGCGCATGTCCTGATCAGCAAATATTGCGATCATCTTCCCTTGTATCGCCAATCACAGATGTTTGCTCGCCAGGGTGTGGAGATCGAGCGCTCAACACTTGCTGGATGGGTAGGCGGGGCTTGCTGGTGGCTCGATGCACTGCATGACAGGTTGGGCAAGAACATCCTGGCCTCCAATCACCTGTACGCCGACGACACGCCGCTGCCGGTACTCGATCCCGGGCGCCGGCGAACCAAGACCGGGCGGTTGTGGGTTTATGCCCGTGATGAGCGAGGCTGGTCAGGCCCAGATCCGCCCGCAGCTGTTTACTTCTATGAGCCAGATCGACGGGCGCAGCGACCGAAGGATCATTTGAAAGACTATACAGGCGTTTTGCATGTCGATGGTTATATCGGGTTTGAGCAACTGACCGGTGATGACAGGATCGTGCTTGCCGCATGCTGGACGCATGCCAGGCGCAAGTTCTACGAGATCTCCAAGGCAGACGGATCGCCGATTGCAGGCGAAGCCGTCCGTCGCATTGCCGAGCTTTACGCCATCGAAGCCAAGATCAGAGGCAACACACCTGAAGAACGGCTTGCCGTGCGCCAGGCCATGGCACGACCGGTGGTCATGGAATTGAAGCAATGGCTGGAGGCGCAGTTACCGCGTATCCCCCAGAGCGGCAAGCTTGCCGAGGCGATCCGGTATGTGTTGACCCGCTGGACCGGACTCAGCCGGTTCCTCGACGATGGACGTGTCGAACTTGACACCAATCCCGTTGAACGCGCCATCCGCCCTATCGCGCTCGGTCGCAAAAACCATCTGTTTGCTGGTAGTGATCGTGGTGCTAAACGCTGGGCAACCGTCTGTTCGCTGGTCGAGACTGCCAAGCTCAACAAGGTAGAGCCCTACAGCTATCTCACCGATGTGCTTCAGCGCATGGTCGATGATCATCCCGCAAACCGGCTCGACGAACTGCTCCCCTGGAACTCGAAAGCCCAAAATCCTGTCAACAACTGACAGTGTGCAACGACCGGACGCTTACAACACAGCAGGGCAGGGCAGGGCATTTTCACGCCGGAATGTCTGCCATTGGGGCTAAGCCGGTCATGTTACCGGTCTGGCGATGATACCTTCCAATGACCCCGGCAGACAAAGGATTGCGTATCAGTGTTGCTTTTGGCAGGAATAGGTACCGGTCAGCAGTCCTTCCTGGCGCCCAATCATGAAACCCTGCCGTGGCACACCCGACAGGATTCAAACCTCTGACAGTAGCGTTCGCTTCGTCCCTGTTCCCAGAGATAATAAAATTGTTGCCCGTCTGTACTGTCAGGCTTATCTGTTATAGGAGGCGACGCCCGCCTCGGGGCGTTTTCGATGGTAGCATCCGCGCCTTGCATGAGAGATGCTCACTGAGCAAAGTGCCAAAGCCGCAGGGACTTCTGAATCGCCGATGAAAGCAGCGCCGACAATCGAAGAGAGTGAAAATCACTTTCAACGGCTCGCAACGTCCATTGCCCGATGCTGCGTCAACCACGCGACGGCAACCATCATTCTGTTTGTCGCAATCGCTCTGCTAAGTGCTGCGCTGGCGGCCACACGACTGAAGATCGATACCAATCCTGCCTTGATGATAAACAGCGAGTTGCCATTCCGGCAGAATTATCAGGACCTGATCAATCAATTCCCTGCGCTCGATAATGCTTTCGTCGTCATGATTGATGCAGAGGTTCCTGCTAACGGGCGTGATGCAGCTGGCGAGATATCACGACAGCTGGAGAGGCGGCCAGACCTGTTTACGGATGTCTTTGCCCCTGGCACGGGTCCGTATTTCGATAAATATGGAGTGCTTTACCTTGATGAAGCGGCCGTCAAACAGATTGCTGACGATGTCAGGGAATCCTCCCCGCTCATCAATACCATGTCGCTGCAGCCCGATCTTGCAGGCCTCGCCGACCTGTTCCAGCAGATGGTACCGGTCGTAGAGATTGGCCGAGCGCCTCCGGAGCTTTCCGGGTTTCTGGACAAGATTGCAGACACGGTCAAAGCAGAAATCAGGGGACAGCCCCGACCGCTTGACTGGACGGCGCTCGGTGAAGAGCCTCCATCCCTTACCGAGACGCGCTGGTATGTCCTGGTCAAGCCGGTCCTTGACTTTTCAGCTCTTGATCCAGCCGCGGCTCCGGTATCCGAAGTGCGCCGCGTGATGGCTGGCTTCAATGACAAGGGGGTCGGAATCAAGGTCCAACTGACCGGCGAGGCCGCCTTGAACGCAGAGGAGTTTGATGCCGTTACCAAAGGCGCCGCACTTGCAGGCGCCCTGTCACTTACGCTTGTCACGTTGACAGTGGTGATCGGACTTCCGTCACTGGTCCTGGTGGTGCCGGCCCTGGCGCTGATCCTGCTGGGGTTTGTGATCAACACCGGCTTTGCCGCGCTATCCGTGGGAACACTAAACATGATTTCAGTGGCCTTTGCGGTGCTGTTTATCGGTCTTGGCATCGACTATGCCGTCCACGTGATTCTGCGCTTTGCAGAAGAGCGTGCCGGGGGCGGCAACCCGAAGGAAGCAGCCATTGCAGCCATCCGAGGTATCAGCGTGCCGCTTGGTCTTTGCACGCTGACCACGTCGCTGGCCTTCCTGGCTTTCACCCCGACCGACTTCGTCGGCATGGCCCAACTTGGGATCATCGCAGCGGGAGGCGTCGTGATTGCCTTCATCGGCTCGATCACCCTGGTACCTGCCATCCTGTCGGTTCTTCCCGGGTCTGAAGTAAAGATCGCCCAGGCGTTTTCCAGGCTCACACCACAGCATGGGGGCTGGTTGCGGGCGCATCGGTCGAGCATTCGAAAGTCCGCTTCAACGGCGTTGATTCTCGCAGGAATCGCGAGCGTGCTTCTCCTCCCGCAAGTACGCTTTGACGGGGACCCGATCAATCTGAAGGACCCGGCAGCCCCCAGCATGAAGGCCTTCGACGATCTTGCTTATCACCAGCCAGCCCATACCTTTGCCATCCAGGTGCTGAGCGAACCCGGCGAGCCGGTTCGCGACATGGTCAAATCCTTGAAGGCGCTGCCCCAGGTGCTGGATGTCGAAACGCTGGACTCGATGTTGCCAACCGGCCAGGAACCGAAGCTCGGCCACCTCAATACACTGGCTGACCTGCTGCCGGAACAGATTGAGCCGGCAACCGAATTCTCTTTTGAGGAGCAGAAGGACCATCTCACTTCATGGCGTGAGGCCGTCACCGCAATGGTCAACGCCGGGAGCGCGAGACAAGAGATCCGCAGCTCGGCTGCCCGGCTTAAACAAGCCCTTGAGGACTTTGTGGTTGCCAGCAACAGCTCGCCGGAGGACATTCAGGCTCTCCAGGTGTCCTTGGTGCAGGGCTTTCCGAGCCTGTTTGAAGCAACCCGTCAACTTGCCGATCTCGATCGGGTGACGGAAGACAATGTCGATGACGGCTTCAGGCAACGCTACATTGCGCCGGACGGCAGACGGCGCCTGGAGGTCTTGCCCAAGGGAGATATGCGTGACCCGGCCCAGTTGGACGAATTTGTTGCGGCTGTGCTCAAGGTTGCACCGCAAGCCACCGGTGCACCTGTGGAGATTGCAGGCGCTGCCAGTGTTGTATCATCTTCCATGATCAAGGCCTCCGTGATGTCCCTGGTGCTGGTGCTCATAGCCATGTTTGTGGTCCTTCGCCGCCTGAGTGACGTAATATTGGCTCTCGCGCCATTGCTGTTAGCCGGTGCGCTGATGGCCGGCTATACGGTTGTGTTCAACTCGCCTTTCAATTTCGCAAACGTGATCGTACTGCCGCTACTCGTGGGGCTGGGCATCGACAGTGCGATTCACTATGTGACGCGGGCCCGAGACACAGTCGCTGGCGCAGACGCAGACGTTACCCGAAGCTGGACACCACGTGCTGTGTTGATATCCGGTATAACGACTATGGGATCATTTGGCACGCTGTGGCTTTCCGCCCACCGTGGCATGGCCAGCATGGGAGAACTTCTTGCCGTCGCAATTACGATTACACTGTTGTGCACGCTTGTGGTGCTGCCACAGTTGATCTCCTGGTTTATGAGGCCCGTCAAACGTTGAAACCTGTCCACCCGCCTGAATTGGCGAAACCCAGTCGCATGAATCCGATAACAAGCAGGTGCCGGTTCGGACTGCTGTACTTTGCTGTCGTCTCGATACTCCTGAATGGATTGAGCGTGACACCAGCGTCAGCCCAACTGCGGGAAAAGGCGTTTGGCGTTTGGGAGGAAGA
>JABDRA010000282.1 GCA_013041995.1 Anderseniella sp.
TCCTGACCCGGGCCCGGGAAAAGGGCTTCAAGGTTCGTGAGAAAGCCATGCTGGCCGCACTGGAAAACCTGCAAAACGTCCTGTCCTATGATCAGAACGTCAAGGACCGTGGTGCCGGGATTGCCTATGCGCTTTACGTCCTGGCCCGCAATCGCCGGGCGTCAGCAGCTGACCTGCGCTATTATGCAGACACCAAGATGGACGAGTTCAAGAGCGCGATGTCACGGGCACAGCTCGGCGCGGCGCTGGCGCTTTATGGTGATGCAAACCGGTCCGGCATGGCGTTCCAGTCAGCGCTGGCTCGAGCGCGTCAGGACAAAGGTGATCTGTCAAGATCGGACTATGGGTCCAGCCTGCGCGATGCGGCGGCCATGCTGGCTTTGGCCTCGGAGACCCAGCCATTGCCGCAGTCAATTCCGGCAATGGTGGACCTCGTGTCGGCAAAGGCGGCCCGCGACCAGCATTCTACCACGCAGGAGAATGTATGGATGCTGCTTGCGGCACGCGGCGTAAAGCAGACCAATGCTTCAATGCGGCTTGCAGTGGCAGGCGCAGATCACGCTGGTGGGTATTCTGCCACAACGTCGGGTGATGACCTTGCGGCGATGCCACTGGACATTGTCAATCGCGGGCAGGAACAGGTGCTGGCGACAGTGAACGTGCTTGCGGCACCGCTTAACGCGTTGCCTGCCGGCGGCAAGGGGTTCACCATCGAGCGCAAGTATTACACGCTTGACGGGGTTGAAACCGACGTCAGCCAGGTCAAACAGAACGATCGCTTCGTTGTGACACTCGCCATCGTGCAGCAGAACAACTGGGCCGCGCGCATTGTGGTCAGCGACCTGCTGCCGGGCGGTTTTGAGATTGACAGCCCGAAACTGGTGGGCAGCGCCGATCTCAAATCGTTTGAATGGCTGGGCAATGCCAGTGCGGCGCACAGCGAGTTTCGCGCCGACCGGTTTGTTGCCGCGTTCGATGTACGGGCAGGCGGCAACAGGGAATTTACCGCAGCTTATGTGGTGCGCGCTGTCTCGCCGGGCAAATTTACCCAGCCTGCCGCCGTGGTTGAGGACATGTACCGGCCCCAGTTCACTGCACGAACGGCCGAAGGGCAGATCGACGTGAGCCCGGCTCAACCATGAAGCGCAAGCCGGTCATTGCTGTGCTGGCTCTCGCCGTCGTTATCGCACTTGCCGCGATACCGGGTCTGGCAGCGCTGGATGACGCCTATCCGCCGCCGCTGCCGGATGCCTCGACCCAGTCCGTCGAGGTTGTGGACCGCAATGGAAACCTGTTGCGGGCGTTTGCCGCCCGGGACGGGCGCTGGCGGGTGCCGGTGCGCCTTGACAAGGTCGACCCGGAATTTGTGCGCATGCTGGTTGCCTACGAGGACCGGCGTTTCTGGGGCCATGGCGGTGTGGACCCGCTGGCCATGGTTCGCGCGGCGTGGCAGATGCTGCGTCACGGGCGGATCGTGTCAGGCGGGTCGACCATCACCATGCAACTGGCGCGGTTGCTGGAACCACGGTCAGAACGATCCCTGCAGGCAAAACTGCGCCAGATGGCCCGGGCGGTGCAGATCGAGCGCCGGTTGGACAAGCGCCAGATTCTTGAACTCTACCTTACACATGCGCCTTATGGCGGCAATATCGAGGGCGTGAGAGCTGCCTCGCTCGCATGGTTCGGCAAGGAACCGAAATCTCTCAACCTTGCTCAGGGTGCGCTTCTCGTGGCCTTGCCGCAGTCGCCGGAGCGGCGCCGGCCTGACCGCTATCGCGAGCGCGCGAAAGCCGCCCGCGACCAGGTGCTGGCCCGCATGGCTGAGGGAGGCTTCATTGCGCCCGGCGAGGTGGCGCGAGCTTCATCTGTTCCGGTTCGGGCACGCCGTCTGGCTTTGCCGGCATTCGCACCTCATCTGGCACAGCAGGCCCGCCGGTTGCGGCCGCAGGCGCAGTTTCATCAGGTTACATTGTCACTGCCGGTGCAACAGGCGCTTGAACTGGGGGCATCGGAGTCTGCCCGGCGGATTGGGCCGGGCC
>JABDRA010000547.1 GCA_013041995.1 Anderseniella sp.
GGTCACGCCCAAGCATCACCGCATCGGCGCGGGCAAGCAGGCCGGCCCGGTCCACATTGTCAGGGCACACCAACCGGGCAAATTCGCCGGATTTGGAGTTCTCCTTATCAGTCAGGTACCGGGTGAACTTATAACTGTGCAATATCCATCCCAGAGCAGCCAGATCCGGATTGGAAAATCCGGACGCCAGTGCATAGTCACCGGATGGCAGCGCCCCCGACAGTGTACCGGGCTCAAAAGGATCAACCGTCTCTGCAGTACTGGATCCATAAAGCACCATCGCCAGACCACCGTCCTCGCCGGCAAGACACAAATGACTGTTTGGCGTGGCCTTGAATCCATTGGCCTCGATCCAGGCTTTCTGGACAGTTGACAGGGGTTTGACGAATGCCGCGAGGGTGTCAGGCGTCAGCGCATGTACAGGTACGGCCGATCTTGCTTTTGACGGGCTCAGGAGAATTGATTTTACAGCTGTCATGGCTAGTGCGCCTTACTGGTTGGTGGAGCCGGCAAACACTGAATGCGATTTGCCCCGCGAGAACGACTGTGTCTCACAAAATGGCGGCCAGATCAGTATGATTTTTGATTAAATCAATCAAAAATCAGAAAACTGATCGCTCTCACAGTGCTGGAGCAACAGACCATCAATCATGGTTAACAGTTTATTGAGGGTTCGCGCTCCAAGATCGCTCTTGAGATTAACGGCCAGTCGGTGATTCCATCGATAGGGGTGAACATATGCGGCGGCAACAACTTTCAATGACACTTCGTCAACAACTGACGGCTGCTGCCTGTACGGCAGCGCTGTTGCTCACAGGATGTGCGGGTGAAAACAGGCTCTCCTCGTCTGCAACCGCAGACCCCGTTGTCACCGGGTCGGTCAACCCGCAACCTTCAATCCGCGCAACAGCGGAAGCTGCAAATGCCTGGAGGGAAAAACCACAGAGTGTCCGCCGCGCCGTTACCTATGCGCGGTTGCTCGATGCCGGTGGAAACAAGGCTGCAGTGATAAAGGTGTTGGAGACGACACTGACGCACAATCCCGATGACGCAAAACTGGTCGCCTATCTGGGCAAGGAACTGGTCTTGTCCGGTCGCCCGGATGCCGGGATAAAACAATTGAACAAAGCCATCGCTGCCGGTGAAAACAACTGGAAAGTGTATTCGGCGCTGGGATCGGCGTACGATCAGAGCGGCCAGCACGGCCGGGCCCGGGAGGCCTACCAACGCGCACTGGTCGAGCAGCCGAAAAAGGTCTCGATCCACAACAATATCGGCATGTCCTACATCCTCGAGGGCAACCTCAAGCAGGCTGAGACTTCACTGCGGGCAGCCCAAAGGCTGCCTGAGGGTGAATTCAATCAGACATTGCGCCAGAACCTGGCGCTGTCGGTCGGACTGCAGGGCAGGTTCAAGGAAGCAAGCGAAATCGCGAGCCGCGACCTGCCGCCTGATCAGGTCGAGCAGAACCTGGCGTTTCTCAAACGCATGCTGAACCAGAAAAACACCTGGCAGCAGATGCAAGCCGCCAGCTAAATTCAAGATCAAGGTGAATTTGGTCTCAATCAGCCAAATGAAAAGGCCGCATCCTCATTGAAGGATGCGGCCTTTTTTGTGCAAGTTGTTTGCCTGGGGCGGGTGCGTGCCTTGATTCAACTTCCGAATGCGAGAATGCCGGCCGGGCCAAGCAGCACGATGAAGATAACCGGCAGGAAGAAGGCGACCATCGGCACTGTCAGCTTTGGCGGCAATGCCGCGGCTTTCTTTTCAGCCATGGCCATGCGGTCATCGCGGTTTTCCTGGGCAAGCACGCGCAATGCAACACCAACCGGCGTACCATAACGTTCTGACTGCACGAGACTGGTCACAACCGATTTAACTGTCGCCATGCCGGTACGCTGGGCCAGGTTTTCAAAGGCCTTGCTGCGGTCACCAATGAATGAAAGTTCCGCAATCGTAAGCGTGAGTTCCTCTGCCAGCGGGACCGACTGAGAACCGATTTCCTGCGATACACGGGCCAATGCAGCCTCGACGGACATGCCTGACTCCACGCAGATCAGCATGAGATCCAGCGCATCAGACCAGGCGCGCTGAATCGACTGCTGGCGCCGCTTGATGATATTGGTCAGAAACACGTTTGGCATATAGAAACCGGCAACCGCACCAATCAGCGCTGTCGTTATGCGCATGGAACCGGTGACCTGGTCGGCAAACACGGTTGCAGAATATATGAACACAATCACACCGGCGATGATCGGCGCGATTGCCCTGGCAGCAAGATAGGTCACCAGATGCTTTTCCGAGCGTAATCCCGCCTGCCGCAACCGTTTGCGAGATGTCTCTGCCTCCAGGATGTTCTTGAGATTCAGTGCATCCACAATCTGCGCGGCCACGCCCTTCGGCGCATTGTCTCTGAGGCGCCTGCTATCCTTGTCCTGCAGATTCTGGCGGTTTTGAGTGCGCAGTTTATCGCGCTCCACTGCCAGGGTTTTCATGCGGGCCTGCATCTTGTCGCCCTGAAGCAACGGGGCCGTCAAGGTTACCACAGTTGCAAATGCCGACAGTGCCACGAGAATCGTAATGAGATTGCGCGGCTCTAACAGGGAATAAATAAACTCGATCATGATGGTCTAGTTTCCAGTTTGATCAGAAATCAAAGTTGATCATCTTGCGCATGACAAGCACGCCGCAACTCATCCACAAGCCTGAGCATACAAGCAGGACATTGCCCATTTTCGTCTCAAATAGCGGCAGGAGATAAGTCGGGTTCAGCACCATCATGGCACCGCCTATCAGGAACGGCAGCGCGCCAATGATTGCGGCAGACGCCTTGGCTTCCTGCGACACGGAGTCGATTTTCTGTTTCATTTTCTTGCGGTCACGCAAAACCCGCGAAAGGTTGCCGAGAGCTTCCGCAAGGTTACCACCTGTCTTGGCCTGAATGGCCATTACAATGGCCAGGAAGTTGACTTCCGCCAAAGGCATGCGTTCATACATGCGCTCCAGGCCCTGATCGATGGTAATTCCCACCCGTTGACCCTCAACCACGTCCATAAACTCCGGCCCTACAGGATCGGGCGTTTCTTTTGCGATGATCTTAAGCGCATCAGACACGGGAAGCCCCGCCTTGATACCACGCACCATCACATCAATTGCGTCGGCAAACTCCCGCAGAAATTTTTCCCGGCGGCGTTTTGCCAGGAGATTCAGGAACCAGCGGGGCAAGCCAAGCGCTCCAACTATGGCTGCTATGGCGCAGATATAGACCGGAACGCCAACGATAAACGAGCCAATAAAGAACACTGCCCCGACAATAATAGAGGCAACGATGAAAGTGTTCATCGAAATATCAAGCCCGGCCTGTCCGATCATCTGCCGGACGGTCAGTTTCTTTCGGCGCTTTTTCTCAGCTTCCTCAAATTGCTTCAAGGTGTCCTGAATTTGACGGCGGCGTGCAGCGGATTTGTCCTTGCCACCGGTCTTGGCTTTGCTGCCGCCTTCTCCAGATGTGACGCGTCGGGCACGCCTGTTGACATCTGCCTGACCCGAAAAATAGGGGAACAGCAGACCTATTGCCAGGCCGCCCACGCTCAAGGCGGCGAACACCACGAACGCGACTTTCGTCAACTCCGGACTAAATTCCATTTCCTGTCTCGCCTCTTGGATCAGCATGTTTTTGATTGAACCAACCAAAATCCACAAAACTGATCGTTTCCAAAGTGCTCGAGCAACTACATGGGTTCAGTTGAGCCCATATCGCTGCAGTGTCCCGACGGTCAGCCGTTGTAGTCTTCATCGGCCACTTCAGCGTTTTCCAACGCTGTTGCAAGTCGGGCTTCCTCGCCGTAATAACGCGCACGGTCCCAGAAATTTGGCCGCGCAATGCCAGTCGAACGATGCCGGCCAACGATCTTGCCATTGGCATCTTCACCAACAATTTCGTAAACAAACAGATCCTGCGTAATGATCACATCACCTTCCATGCCGACAACTTCGGTCACATGGGTAATGCGGCGCGAGCCGTCACGCAGGCGGGCCGCCTGAACAATCACGTCAATGGAACCGGTAATCATTTCCTTGATGGTCTTGGATGGCAGAGAAAACCCGCCCATGGTGATCATCGATTCCAGACGTGACAGGGCTTCACGCGGCGAGTTGGCATGCAGCGTGCCCATCGAACCGTCATGGCCTGTGTTCATTGCCTGCAACAGGTCAAAGGCCTCAGGGCCACAACCTCACCCACAATGATACGTTCAGGGCGCATACGCAGGCAGTTTTTCACCAGGTCGCGCATGCTGATTTCACCTTCACCCTCAAGGTTCGGCGGACGTGTTTCAAGACGCACAACATGTGGTTGCTGAAGCTGCAGCTCGGCGGCATCTTCGCATGTGATGACGCGTTCTTCATGATCGACGTAACCGGTCAGACAGTTCAACAGCGTTGTCTTGCCGGAACCGGTACCACCGGATACCAGCACATTGCAGCGAACCCGGCCAATGATCTGCAGTATTTGAGCGCCATCGGGCGTAATGGATTCGAATTTCACCAAATCGTCCAGGCGTAGACGGTCCTTCTTAAACTTACGAATGGTGAGCGCGGCGCCGTCGATCGCAAGTGGCGGGGCGATCACGTTGACACGTGAGCCATCCATCAAGCGGGCGTCACAGATCGGGCTGGCCTCGTCGACACGGCGGCCGACCTGGCTAACGATACGCTGACAGATGTTCAACAACTGGGCATTGTCCCGGAACCGCACGCCGGCATCCAGCATCTTGCCGTCAACTTCGATGAAGCAGGTATCTGCGCCATTGACCATGATGTCGGCAATATCATCACGCGCAAGCAAGGGTTCGAGCGGCCCGTAGCCAAGAACGTCATTGCAAATGTCTTCGAGCAGTTCTTCCTGTTCGGCAATCGACATTGCAACGTCTTTGAGAGAAATAATCTCGTTGACGATGTCGCGGATTTCATCACGCGCCGCATCGCGTTCAAGCTGCCCAAGCTGGGTCAGATCGATCGCATCAATCAGCGCATTGAAGATCGTGGTTTTTATATCGTAGTAATTTTCCGACCGTCCGTTCTTGCCGTCTCGTGCAGGTTTTGGCGGCGCCACCTTTGCCGGCGCGGCCACGGGGGCAGCTGCATCAGCCCCGGCGTCGCTCGGCTGGGCAGCGCTGGTGTCACCCAGATCCAACCCGGGTATGATCTGTGCCTGCTTGGCTGCAGGCGCCGGCTTGGCTTTGGCCGGCTCGCTGTCCGGCACAGCCGGCTGCGCCGGCGGTTGAGGTGTTGAACCTTCTCCCCGTTTACCAAACATTACTTCTTCCTCAGCATGGGCAACAATTTGGCGAGCGCAGAGCCACTCTTTCCTGACGGCGCTTCAGGGTTCTTGCCAATCAGCAACTGACCAAGCATCGCGACCTGTTCAGCGGCCTTGGATTTCGGACCGACTTCGCCGACCATCTGCCCGTTGGTGCTTGCGGTGCCGAACACGTGTGCGTCAAATGGAATGACCACCGTCGGTTCTACACCAATTGCCTTTGAAAACTCACCTACCGGGATTTCCGGGCGTTTATGTACACCGACCTGGTTGAGAACAATCAGGGGAGCCTTGTCGTTGGGCCGCGCAGCGGTCAGGAAGTCGAAAATATTCTTGGTATTGCGCAGCGAGGCAAGATCAGGAGTAGAGGTGATAATGACATCATCAGCCCCCATAAGAAGCTGCTTCGACCAGACAGTCCACAGATTGGGGATGTCGAGAATGACCAACGGCGCACTGGAGCGAATTGCATCAATTATCGGCTCGAGGGTGTCGTCTTCAATACCCAGAGACTTTTCGACTTGTGCCGGTGCTGACAGAAGGTTCAGCCGATCACTGCATTTCGTCAGCAACCGTTCAAGCATGGTCTGGTCAATGCGATCAGATGAAGCAATGGCTTCAGCGATGCCGTGAGCGGGGTCCTGATTAAAGTTCAGGCCTGCAGTACCAAAGGCCAGGTCAAGATCAGTAACAATCGTATCGATTTGATACTGGCCCGAGGCAAGTGCTGCCACGTTGTGGGCGATGGTACTGGATCCAACTCCGCCTTTTGCCCCGATGAAAGCGACAATGCGACCGATGGGATCAGCGCCGGGTTCATTGAACAGAGAACTGATGGCGTCAATCACCTGCAGCTGATGAACCGGCGCCACAAGATACTCGCTAAGGCCCTGGCGGATCAGTTCGCGATACAAAATGACGTCATTCACGTGGCCGATCAAAATCACTTTGGTGGACGGATCACACACCTGCGCCAACTGACTGAGTTCGGACAAGACCTGATCGCGATGGCCTTCCGTTTCCATAACGAGAACATCAGGTGTTGTTGCCTGGCTAAAGGCCTGAGCCGCTGCCATTATGCCGCCATTGCGGACGTCAACATGTGCGCGTGCCATGCGACGGTCAACAACCACCTGCTGCATTGCCGCTATGGTGGCCTGCGTTGAACAAAACACCGTAATATTGATACGTGGCACCGCAGCAACAACCGGTGTTCCGCTATCGGTCGCAGGGGCTTGTGGTTCAGTTTGGGTCATGGTTTCCACTCTTGTCTTGTCAACTGTTACTGTGCCACATCGCTGGCTTTTGCTTGTGCCTGAGACGCCTGGGCTGCGGTAGTGTCCTCACCACCTATGTATTTCTTGAAGACTTCATTACGCCTGCTTGCGCTTGCCGAAGTGGACGTACGCGGTGCTTCGAAATCCTCGGGGTTGGCGACCATGGCAGCGAGATTGTGCTGCCCGGAACAACCAAAGTTCTTGTAATTCTGATTGGAATAAGTTTCAGAAAGGTTTTCACTCCAGTCACCGCACTCAGCCGTCACCGCAAATTTGCGGGTGAACGACATCAGAACCGGTGAACGGGCACCTCCCTTGTAGGAAGAATGCTTGATGCGATGCGGGCTGATGCCCTCGCGCTCCAGCAATTGCGCCACTTTTGCCGCAACCGCATTGCCCACCATGCCGCCGGCCGGGCGACGTACGTGGACTTTCGAGGCATCGGTTTCGTTCGCCTGGTGGGCAAACTGCCTGACTGCGTTCTGCTCTTTCGTGGTGAGCTTGGCAGATCGGGTCGGCACCTGGAGCTTCACAGTGCCCTTGGCGACCTCGATGGGATGGTTTTCATAATGCATTTGCGGCATGTAGACGTCATCCACACCACCTGACATCTGGTGTTGGCAGGCAGTAAGGGCAAGAAGCGCCACTGCCGGGGCCAGGGTATGCATTGCACTGCGGGACTTTGATACAAACTTGTTCATTTTCATTCTCCGTGGCTCTGCCATTATTCGACGATGAAGCCGACATTGCCGTGATAGGTAGTTCCTTTTCCGGTGCCGCCCTGATTGCCGTACATCTTGTTCAGGCGGCCAAACAGGATGGTCTGGCGATCGGTTGCTACCGACAGTTTCTCGGCTGGATTTACTAGTGAACGCTCATTGACCGGCTTGACGATGAACGGTGTCACCATGACCGTCAGCTCAGACGTGTTCTTCTGGAAATCGCGTGACCGGAACAGCTGTCCAAGAATTGGAAGATCCTTGGCGCCGGGAATACCCGCAATCTGCTGCCGGGTCTGATCCCGGATAAGACCGGCCATGATCATTGAACCACCTGACGGCAACTCAATAGTCGTTTCAGCCTTGCGTGTGGTAAGGCCAGGCAGGGTAATGCCGGTGACCTGAATCCCGTTTTGCGGCGTCAGTTCCGAGACTTCCGTATTTATTTTCAGGCTGATGCGGCCGGAGGACAGAACCACCGGTGAATAGCCAAGCGCCACACCAAATTCCTTGAACTCCACCGAGATGGTGTTGTCATCCACAGCCACCGGGATTGGGAACTCACCGCCAGCCAGAAACTTGGCGCTTTCGCCAGAGATCGCGGTCAGCGTGGGTTCTGCAAGCGTGCGCAGCAACCCGTCCTGTTCCATTGCCTGGACGATTGCATCGATGCTTTCGCCATATTGCAGCCGGGCACCGGTCGTTGCGCCGTTACCACCCAAACCTGTAAGTGGATTCAAGGGAAGAATGGATGAACCCAGGGCGCCATTCAGCAAGAACGGGTTTCCCGTCAGCATGCCGGCGGAAAAACTTCCTTGTGCAAACGCCGCATTATAGTCAACACCAAGTTGCTTCAGCACATCTCGTTGAACTTCCGCAATGCGGACGCGAAGCGTTACCTGTTCGCGCGCGGCAATGGTCATGGCTGAAACCACCTTCGCAGAACCGTCAGTCCCGCCTGCACCAAGAAAACGTTCGGCGAGGTCTGTTGCCTGTTTGGCCTGACCGGCAGACGCGGCGACCCCGCGCAGGACAATACTGTCAGCTACTGTATCAATCTTTATCTGATTGTCCGGCAAAGTGCGGTCGAGAAGCTGCTTCAACGCTTTGGTATCTGCGGCAACCTCGATGTCGAGGTTCAGAATTTGCCTGCCCGCGGCATCAAAGAAAAATATGTTGGTCTGGCCGTTGGCCTTCGCGAAAAGATATGCGGTCGTGCGCGTGCGGACGACGGCATCAACAATTGCGGGATTGCCAACAAGAACATCCTTGGCGGCGACAGGTAACCTGATCGCAACGGACTTGTTCAGACCCATGCGCAGAAAACGGGAATCATCACCGGCCTGTGCAGGTGTGAACGCTGCCGTTAACACAATGAAGAAAACCGCAAGAGCAGCAACCAGAGAAACGATTGCACTGGCCGGTGTCTTGGTGCCCATATCAAGCCTGGGCATGCTGAGGAGTGAGGGATACATCAGTTGTCTGCCTTACTTTGAATTCACGATCTGGTTCATGATGCCGTACCGGAATTGATTGATGGTGCCTTTTGAACCATGTGCATATTTTTCCGAAACCCGCGGACCATCATCTCCGAGCTTCTTGTCTCCTGCATCTGCAAGCGAGCGAAGGGCGAGTGATAGCTGGCCGGAGCTTTCGACCAGTGCGAGAACTTCGGACTGTACTGGTTTGAGTTCCAGCGTTGCCGTCTTGCCGACAATTACTTGCCCGCCATCTTCAGTGCTCTTTATCTGCTGATCGATTGCCAGGACACGGACATTGGTCAGAACCATCTCGGATACATCCCGGTTTCCTGAAATCTTGCGGGTGAGAAGAACGTCAACGCGATCATTGGGCAGAATAAATCCGCCTGCGCCAGTTTCTGCAGAGACCCGGATCGAGATTGCCCGCATGCCCTTTGGCAGGACGGCGGCCATAAAGCCCGCGTCGCCGACTTGAACAATGCGGCGCCTGTTAATTGGTTCACCTTCAAACAAACCCGCCCGCGCCCGTGCACTCTTGAGTTCTGCAAATATGTCGGTGTTGCCGCTTTTGGTGATCATTAGCTGGCTAACACGGTCAGTGGGCCAGTCTTTCCATCCCAAATTGGATGCATCCAGAACTTCGCCAACGCGAATATCCTTCAATGTGACCAGAACAGGCGTCATGGAAACTTTGTTCACTTCCACAACTTCCGATTTCTCCGGCTCTCCCAGGAAACCATTGGCCAGAAACGCTGCTGCTCCGGCTGCGACTGCGGCCACGCCCATGACAACAAAACGTGATTTACTCATCTGATAACTCTCCAGTAGGAACGGAAGTTCGTTCGGATATCTCCACTGCAGAATGATCGGGAAACGTCAAATTATGGTTAACCGGCACTAAACAATCTTAGTTTTGCCTAAAAAACATCATGCTGTTGTCCCGAATCAAAAATTCCCGCTTCAAGCGGGCATTGAATGGGTCAGCCAAGAAGCTGTATATTTGGCGCTTCCAGCCACCAACTGTGTCTGAACGCGAACAAGGCGCCCACGGCAATGGCTATGCCATATGGCAAATCAATAGATGTCTTTACCCTGGACTTTTCCTGATCAAGGCCACGCAGCTCCATCTCCAGCTTTATCCACCACCAGAACTTCATGATGACCGCGAGCGCACCGCCCGCCAGCGCCATGACAACGAGAAACTCGATGAGTTGCCCGCTCCCCAGCCACAAGGCGGCGACAGCAAGAAGTTTTGCATCGCCACCCCCAATACAGCCGGTCGCGAACAACCCAAAACCGAGAACCAGCACAACTGCAGCAGTGGCTAAATGCCAGCCGATCTGTTCAACTGGCATCCCTACAGCGAACGCCGCTGCAAAAAAGCTGATACCGATCACCCCGTTCAGCCAGTTTGGAATTTTCATTGTCAGGCAGTCGCCAATGCCTGCCGTAATCATCAGAATTGCAAAAAGCGCGAAGATCAAGGTCTCGATCATTGCCGGTTAACTCCCGTTGTGTCGTTCATCCAGTGCGGCAGGTTGCCGGGACGGTAGTTTCACAATTGGTGCAAAGTCTCATAATGATAGTAAAGGTGCGGTTAAACCCGTTACGGTTTTGACCAGATGTCACGCTGACCTCAGGATTTGCCGACAACACAGTTACCTGGATCAGAAAAACAAAAACCGCCGGTACAAGACCGGCGGCTTAGGGAGCCTCCCTGTATAATGTCATCGCGGGCCTAGGCTCTGTAGCCCGCGATTAAGCTTTCGCTTTCGGGTCGGCTTACTGCAGACCAGAGTTGATGCTGCCGAACAGCGTTTCGAGGCTTGTACCGATGGTTGGCATTACAGCAACCAGAGCAAGACCGGTAGCAGCAGCAATAAGGCCATACTCGATTGCAGTGGCACCAGATTCGTCTTTAAAGAAACGTGCGAACATAATTCTCTCCTTAGATTTTTCACAGTTTTTACAGCACTGGAACAAACTACCCTTCGTGGGTGATCCCCTGAGGGGTTTGTCGTCTGAACCGAGGCTCAACCTAGGCTCCAGCTATTAACATCAAGTAAACGCCCAATGAAAAGCGATCAACAACAAGCCCATCATCGTCGAATGGCAAATAAATTGTTACTATTAAAACTAAAATCTAATTTTATTAAAATTTTACATAGTATAAAATCTCTATATATTTCACTCTTCAGTTGCTACCGGCTATATGACGCTACTATAAAGACTAGCGGCTGAACCAACCTGCGTTCGACTGACGAAGAACTCCCCCTTACCCATCTGTCTCCTGTTTGAGCGCCTATATAATATAATGTCAGGCACCGGCCGTCGGCGGGCGTCACACGAGATCAGTTTCGTCATAGTAAGGGTTCATTCACCATTTTCAGGTGTTATAGGGGTCATCGAACGGGCACCACGGTGTCCAGCGCTATCAAAGTGATCATGCGAACAAGGATCGTTATCAAAATGAGTTCTCTGGCAATAACCCGCACCTTTATTCTTGGCACCGCACTTGGTCTGGTCGGAATCCTTGCTGTAACCGGCACGGCCATTGCCGATTCATCTCTGGCACTGGATGTGGATGATGCCAAGCTGGTGAAGCTGGCAGGAGAACCGTCGACCGTGGTTGTGTCCAACCCGATGTTTGCAGATGCAAGCATCCAGGGCAACAAACTGATTGTCATCGGAAAGAATACCGGCCGCACCAAGATAATCGTGCTGGATTTCGACGGCAAGCAGCTGGCCAACATGATGGTGAACGTTCAACGCGCGGAAAGCCAGGTTGTGAGCGTCTATCGTGCCGGTATCCGCAGAACAATGACTTGCGAACCGTTCTGTGACCAGCCACTGGTTGCGAATGATGACGGCGGCAGATACAAAGAACAAGTTGAACAGATTTCCGGAAAAACCGGCTTGTCATCGGGAGCAGCCTCCACAGGCGGCGGTGGCGGCGACGCGCAGTAACCGGATTTCACTTATATTTGCGGCCCCTGAATTGCGGTGTCTGGCAGATTGCTGGTTTGTCCGAGATATTCTGTTCGCGTCAGGTGCCGTCCGCCAGTCAGCACAGTGGCAATGTTGGCACCTGGATGATCTGGTTAACAATTCCCTAACATAACCGTTAAAATTTGCCATCCAAAACTCAGAGTTTGTAAAGGCCAGTCCGGTAATATTTCCCTGAACAATTCAAACTGCAGATGGACCGTGGTGTGTCTGTAGATCAAGAACAAGAAATCAACAACGGTCCATCAGGCTGGAACAGGGCAGTTGGTTGAAGTTCGGGAGTACGGCATGATCTTGAAATTAAATCGGACCCTCAATCGGTTTCGCAAAGGCTTTCGAAAAGATGACAGTGGCGCAACGGCGATCGAGTTCGCTTTCGTTGGCGCCCCGTTTCTGTTTCTGCTGATGGCGACTTTCGAGACCGGCCTCACCTTGTTTTCTGAATTTGCCGTCCAGAGCGCCACGACTTCGGCATCCCGGTTGATCCGGACCGGGCAAGCCCATTCAGGCGGCTTTTCAAAAGCTGAGTTCAAAAATCAATTATGCGCCAAACTTCCCTCAATGATTGATTGCGGCAAGATTTACATCAATGTTGAGGTACGCAACGATTTTTCCGATGCCAGCAACCGCACGGATGCCTCGCAGGATGGTGAACTAAGCGACGACGCCACAGACGGCGCATTCGACATCGGCAGTGCCGGCGACATTGTAATCGTTGAGACATTTTATGAATGGAATTTGTTCACGCCGAACATCATGGAACTGCTGAATATCCAGGGCAGCGGCACACCTCCGCCAAACTGGCTGGCAAACCACGGCCATGACAAACACCTGGTAAGGGGCGTGGCGGTATTCCGCAACGAACCATTTGATTGATCCGATGATACACCCTTCAACAACAACATCTACCGCTCGGGAAACCATTACGATGGAAAACTCATCAGTCATCAGGTCCAA
>JABDRA010000555.1 GCA_013041995.1 Anderseniella sp.
CACCAGGGAATCCTATGCAGAAGATATGTCTGACGTAACTCCCCACAAGGCCAGCCAGGGGTATGTCGGCAGGCCGGGACCGTTTGGCAAATACCTCATACGCGGGCAACACGGTTGTGATTTTGTCGATGAACTCAAACCCGCGCCTGCAGAACCGGTTATAGACCAGCCCGGTTTCGGCAAAATGCACGGCAGCGGTCTGCGTGAAATACTGGATGCAAATGGCATCACCCACCTGATCCTTGCCGGCGTCACGACACAGTGTTGCGTACACTCGACATTGCGTGAAGCGGTAGATGACGGATACTGGTGCCTGACGGTTGCTGACTGTTTCGCCTCACCACAGCAGAACTGGCACGATGCGGCCCTGGAACTGATCGCATCTGAAAACCATTTGTTCGGTTCAATCTGCAATCTGCAGGACGTGGTAACCGCTTGCAGCCCAGACAAGGACTAGTCGCAGGTCGCCACTTCCAGCAGTTTGATGTCCGTCAGCTTGGCTTCCAGGACGAAGTCACCGTAATTCAAGCTCATGTCCCCGGAGACACCGTTTTCATAAAGCACCATGCTAACCTGATACTCAGGTGTTTCCTTGTCCTGATTGTCCGGCTTGAAATACGAGATCGATACCGGCCATCCGGACAACCCGTTGACGTCTTTCATCTTGGCGTCTGTCTGGTCTTCGCCGGCATCTCTTTTTGTCCCGATGAAGGTAATGGCAATGGCCGGGTTCGCGCCATCGGATCCATCATACAGCAATGTCTCGTCGCGCTGTTCGCCGGCTTCAGCCGCCTTGACGATTTTCAACTGGTGATCAACAGGGAATGTAATGCCTTCCGGCAAGGAAAAAATCTCTTCCTTCGGTTTGGTGATGGCGCCTGAACCTCCGGTTTTTCCTTCTGCAAGTTTAGCGCGTATTTCTTTTTCTTCCTGCAGCTTGCTGTCGACGAACTGGCGCTGGACGTAGCGCAACTGATCGCTTTCACCGGACTCCCACATGGAAGACCTGCTGTCCAGAATGCGGGATTTGCCGCCCGACAGGAAAAACTGGTTTATCATGCGAAAGTTTACCGTCCAGCCTTCGCAACCGCTGCCGCTGAATTCGATGACCATGCGGCCCTTGGCGCCGGAAATGCCGGTTCTGTCTTCGGCAGATTTCAGGGAGATATCATAGACAGCCCGATGAGCCGCCAGCGGCGACGCCGCGGCAGCCGGCAATGCGAAACACATGCCAGTGGCAACAATTACCGTAGCGCTCAGAAAACCGGCTAATTTGGTCAAGATCATTCTCCGTCAATTGTTCCAGACATCGCAGGGATGCTGTTCAAGTTACCAGATTCTTTGCTTGCCCCTCGAAAAAGGCATTTACATGGTCAACGGTCTGGCGCCAGCATTCTGTCTGGGCCTCGAAACTCGCCCATGCCACGTGCGGCGTTATAATTACGTTGGCGCGATCTGCAACTTTCATCAGGGGATGATCATGCGCCGGCGGTTCTGCCGTGAGCACATCGAAACCTATGCCGCCAATAAGGCCTTCATCCAGGGCTGCAACAAGGTCTTGCTCGTCCACCAGTCCTCCACGGGCAGTGTTGATGATCAATGGCTGCCGTTTCATTTTCCTGAACTCGGCACTTGCCAGCATATTTCGGGTGCCGGGCATCAGGGGGCAATGCAGGGTTATGACGTCTGAGCGCTCGAGGACTTCATCAAATGGCGTGTAAAGCGGCCCGAGCCCGTCCACTCCCTTGTGGGCGGCGAACAACACGGTCATGCCGAGCGCGCGGGCAATGTCCGCAACTGACTGGCCGAGATTGCCCTCGCCGAAAATTCCCAGTGTTGAGCCTCTCAGGTCCTTGATTGCGTGGGTATGGAAACAGAACTGACCGGCATCCTGCCACTTGCCGTCCACGACATCTTGGGCATAAGCGGCAATGGCACGGCGCAGCGCGAAGATCAGCGCGAAGGTATGTTCCGGCACGGTGTTGACGGCATATCCGCGCACGTTTGAAACCTTGACGCCGTGATCACGGCACGCCGGCACGTCGATCACGTCGAAACCGGTTGCAGCCACGGACACCATTTTCAGGTCAGGCAACTGAGCCAGGGTTTCAGCCCGGATAGGCACCTTGTTGGTAATGGCAACGGTTGCTCCCTCAAGCCGTTCAACGATCTGGTCCGGCGATGTCGCGGCATGCTCCACCCAGTCATGTTCGATGTTCGGGCGCACCAGTTCGATTTCCGGGGCAAAGGTACCCCGGTCCAGAAAAACTATTTTGGTCATCAATACAAATCCCTGAATTATCTCTCCGGCACGCTAGCGTGACCTTAGTGACCATCGCAAGCGACGACTTTGCAGAACTGTCACATTTCCGGTCTGGTCAAGTGCCGCATCCGTCCCTAGATTGCAGCTCAACCAACCAACCTGAAATCTAACAAAGGAAATCATCATGGGCACCATCGACGACCGTCTTGCAGAACTGGGCATAGACATTCCGACTCCGGCAGCACCTGTTGCCAATTATGTCGGGTGGGTTCGCACCGGCAACCTGGTGTTCACCGCCGGTCAGGTGCCTTTGAAGGACGGCGAGTTCATGTACCAAGGCATCGTCGGCGACACTGTTTCAGTCGAAGACGCAACCGAGGCGGCAAAACTGTGTGCCATCAACATCATTGCCCAGGTGAAGCAGGCCTGTGACGGCGATCTGGACAAGGTAAAGCGCATTGTCAAACTGGTCGGGTTTGTGAACGGCGTGCCTGGTTTTGGCGATCAGCCCAAAATCATCAATGGTGCATCCGACATGATGGTCGAGGTGTTCGGTGAGAAAGGCAAGCATGCACGTTCTGCTGTTGGCGCAGGATCCCTGCCTATCAACCTGTCCGTCGAAATCGAGGCAGTTGTAGAAATCGAATAGAAGGCTGACGCCGATGTGGCGGCCTTCCGACCCTGATTGCGATTGGCTGACAAAAGCCGCCATCGCACATCGGGGGTTGCATGACATACGAAACGGCGTGGTGGAAAACTCCATGCTCGCTGTCGAAGCGGCAATTGAGCATGATTATGCCATAGAGGTTGACGTTCAGTTGTCCAGCGATGGCGAAGCCATGGTTTTCCATGATCGCACGCTTGACTGTCTGACCAACGAGACGGGGGCTGTCAGCGAATTTCCGGCCTGTGAGTTGAACAGGATTGCATACGCAGACGGCAAGGGAACCATCCCCACGCTTGGCCAACTGCTGGATCAGGTTGCCGGCCGGGTTGGTCTGGTAATCGAGATCAAGAGCGGTTGGAAGGGTGACACCCGGCTGGTGCAAAGGACAGCGCAATGTTTGGCGTCTTACACCGGGGAAGCTGCCGTGATGTCGTTTGACCCGGTTCAGGTCGCCTGGCTGGCCCATGAAGCTCCGGACATCATCCGGGGCATGGTGGCGGACGGCGCAACACAGGACGACTATCCCTGGCTGCCGCTGTCAACGCGACTTTCGCTGCGGGAGTTTCGTCACGCGGATGTGACCGAGCCGGATTTCCTGTCTCTGGACAAGCACTGGCTGCCCTGCCCGGTTTCACGCACATATCGCAAAAAACGCGTTCCGATGATCTGCTGGACCGTGCGTTCCGAACAAGAAGCATCAGATGCGCTAAGATGGTGCGATCAGATTACATTTGAAGGGTATTTGCCCAGGACCATGGTCTAAGCACCACAATGACGAAGCAGGAAAAAGACCAGTTTTCCATCGAGGTTCATCAGTCCATTACGGGCATTGAACCTGAGACATGGGACAGGTGCGCCAATCCGCCGTGGCGGCCCTACAATCCGTTTGTGCGCCACGCCTTCCTGAAGGCGTTGGAGACATCCGGGTCGGCAGTGGCCGAAACCGGATGGCTGGGCCAGCACATGCAGTTGAAGTCCGGTGACGGGGAAACCATCGCCGTCATGCCGTGCTACCTGAAGAACCACTCGCAGGGTGAGTATGTGTTTGACTATGGCTGGGCAGAAGCCATTCAGCGGGCCGGCGGGCGGTATTATCCAAAACTGCAGATATCGGTTCCGTTCACACCGGCATCGGGTCCGCGTGTGCTTGTCGCCCGCCAGGATCAACTCAGGCAATGCCGGGCTGCCATGGCCGATGCGTCAGACCAGTTGGCGGCTCGTCTCGGAGCGTCTTCCGCGCATATGACATTTGTTGAGGCCGACGAATACACCGACTTTGGTGAGTTTGGCTGGCTGCAGCGCAATGACACACAGTTTCATTGGCACAATGATGATTTTTCATCATTTGATCAGTTCCTTGGCGTCCTTTCCTCACGCAAGCGCAAGAATATCCGCAAGGAACGCAAAACCGTGGTTGAGGCGGGGTTGGACATACAGGTCCTGACCGGAAACGATATCACCGAGGAGCACTGGGACCAGTTTTTCCATTTCTATATAGACACCGGTGATCGCAAATGGGGAACGCCCTACCTGACCCGCGAGTTCTTTTCCGCTGTCGGCGAAACCATGGCCGACGACATTGCACTGGTAATGGTGCGCAATAACGGGCGCTGGGTGGCGGGCGCAATCAATTTCATCGGTGGTGACGCCCTGTATGGCCGCAACTGGGGATGCATCGAACACCATGACTGCCTGCATTTCGAGGTCTGCTATTATACGGCGATCGAATTTGCCATTACCCACGGCCTGAAACGTGTGGAAGCCGGTGCGCAAGGCCCCCACAAGCTGGCCCGCGGATACCTGCCCGTGACCACGCGCTCGGTTCACATGATCCAGGACCCGCGTTTGCACACAGCCGTGGCTGACTAACTCGAGCAGGAGCGCAGGGCCGTGGCGCGAGACAACAAGCTGATCGAAGAGCAGCATTCGCCATTCCGCAAAGCGCAGCAACGGGACATGGATGGGGATATTTGAGCGGTTGGATTAGGCATTTCTAAGCACCTGGCGTTCAGACTCCCCGCAATTCAAGTCGGAGAAGTGCTGTGACCCAACCTGCCAAGACACCGGAAAGTTCCAAATCATCTGTGGCTTGGGGCTGCCTGCTCAGCGGCGTTGCCGCCCTGGTGACATTTGGAACCGCCATCATGATCATGGCACCCATGAGTTGGGCCGCTGTGTTCGTGTTCGCCCCTATGATGGGCATTGCCACTATTGCGTGGATAGTCATAGTCAGCGTCGCAAACAGGGGGAATGCTGACATGTGGGGTGGAACGCTGCTCTTTGCAGCGTTCGCAATGGCTGGGTTTGTGACTTTTATTCTGCTGGACAAAAACGAACAATCAGCGAAACGCGAAGCAGACATTAAACTGGGTGAATCTCTGGCAACAAGCAGACTGATAGACAATCCAATCGGTCCCATAGATCGCCTCGCAGTTACTTCCATGCAGTGTGGACACGGCGTATGTGGTCACGCTCTCATGTTCGGCATGGCCAAGGAAGTCGTTACGATTTCACGATACAAGAACTGGATTACCTATTACCGTTTGCAACCCATCGGAAAGTGCCCCACCTACAACGACAGTGGCGCGGCGTATGTGGCACCATTGCAGCAAATTGGAATCTTTGATGCATGTTTGCGCCGGATGAAGAAGGTACAATCCGACCCATACAGTGAGATCAAGAATGCTGTGCTCATATCTTACCAAAGTAGTGGACACGAAAGAGATAAAGGCTTGTTCCCTTCCCGGCATATTTACGGCGTGGTGGCGCGCAAGATGGAAAACAGACACATTACAGAGGAGTTGGCGCGATGGGAGTACTTCCATTCCGGGCGTGCGCAACGCAGTTTTGGAAAGCGGTTCAATCAGACAGAGTTCGTAGCAGCACTCACAGGAATGGAAGCGGACATGGACAAGGCGTTTGTGAGGCGTTCATTTTCTGATGCTGTGCGGCATATCAAGGAAAAGATTGGCCTTATCAAAATGGAATACAGAGCCATTTTCGCTTATCTGCAAAAATTGGTCAGAGACGCCCGCGCCGAAACCGGTGAGCCCGTTATTGTCACCAAGGCAACAGATGATGAACTACAAGCCATTATTGAACATCTGTGTTTTGCCAGGACGTCTGAGAAAAACCGTTGCTCGACTCGGCTCGAATACCTCAGGAGCGAGTACAACATGGAAATTCGACCTTGATTGAACTGGTGCTTTTCAGATACTCGCTATCCAACTCTACACAACCCGGACGCAAGAATTCAAATGACCACACCCTACGACGACAGCAACATCTTCGCCAAGATCCTGCGCGGCGAGTTACCCTGCCACAAAGTCTACGAAGACGACAAGACCATCGCTATCATGGATATCATGCCGCGTGCCGACGGGCATTGCCTTGTGATCCCCAAGACGGCATCGCGCAACATGCTTGATATCGAAACCGATGATCTCAATGCGGTGATGGCGACGGTGCAGAAAATGGCGCATGCCGTGGTCAAGGCCTTTGACGCTGACGGTGTCACCATCCAGCAGTTCAACGAGAGTGCCGGCGGCCAGGTTGTGTTTCATACCCATGTCCATGTGATCCCGCGCCACGAGGGCGTCAAGATGCGCCCGCCCGCCGGTGACATGGCAGATCAGGACGATCTGGCCGAATGGGCTGAAAAGCTCCGTTCTGTGCTGGCTGGTTAGGCCAGATCAACCGCAGCACGGATTTACCCCAGTGCCAGGTGCAACAAGGCCAGCGCGATAACAGTTGCAAAAGTGGCGATCTGTGTTGACCGCGAAGCCGCATAAAAGGCTCCAACCCCAATCGCTACGGCGGCGAACCGGTGTTCCACTGCAATCGTGGCCAGAACGCCTGACGGTGCGATTATCATGCGCATGACCAGGGCGGCGACCAGTGCGGTGGACACCGCCCTCACCCACAACAGCAAGTCACTTTCAGGATCAATACGGGTGACCGCAACCACTGCCAGCGCGCGCCACAGATAGGTGGCGATGAAGCCGGCCGGGATCATGGCTGCGAGAATGAGCGCCACCTCGGTCATTTCAGCAACCCCTTGCGGCGCGGCCGGAGACAAATAAAAGCTAGCGTCCCACCGCCGAGACCGGCAATCAGCAGGTCAAAGTCCGGGGCGTAATACCGTGCAATCGGCAACAACACACAGCCCAGTGCAATTGCGGCGTAATCGAACCGCCAGATGGCGCCGGACAACAGGGACAGCAGAAAGAAGGCAGGCGTAAAAAACACCATGGCCGCCGCCAGTGCCGGCGGCAGGGTGTCTGCCAGATAGTATCCCAGCGGCACGACCAGCATCATCATTGTCATCAAGGCTGTGCCCAGACCGACCAGCCACGGCAGCTGCCTTGGTGCCGGCACGTCATGCAGGCTTGTCAGGGACAAGACCCAGATGGTCACGGCGGTGAAATGGCCGAGCAGGAATTCGGGCACCCGCGATGCCTGTTTGAGCCGGACCTGCGCCAACACACCAATGGTCATGGGCAGCAGGCGCACAGCCGTCAGGGACACCGCCGCTGCGATTAACGGCAACGCAACGCCGGACTGCCACATGGTCACAAACAGCACCTGGCCGGGCAACGCCCATATCAGCGGGATTGTTGCAACTCCGGCAAGCAGCGGGAAGCCGACATCATTGATCAATGCGCCAAAGCCGATGAACGAACAGGCCATGACCAGGCCAGGCAGCGAAAACGCGGCCCGGATGCCACCGAGCATACCGGTCCAGTCATAGGTGGTGATGTCCTGCCCGT
>JABDRA010000560.1 GCA_013041995.1 Anderseniella sp.
GGTCACACCGGGCTGTTTGCCGCCTTCGGACATAGCCACTATGGCCTGGGCATGGCGCCTGCAACCGGCCGGCTGATTGCGGGCATGATTGATGGGGCTGTGATCAATCTTGAGACGCTGGCCTATGCACCGGACCGCTTCCACTGACGGCCATCGTGTGAATAGTCGATTTTAGGTTGTAACAGGACTGGGTTGATCCAATTAATCCAGGTTGTGGAATGCCTTGAAGACGATCTGCCAACGCCCGCCATCCTTTAGCAGCGTAAGACTGTCCCGGAATTGACGACTGCCCCACGTGTCGCGGACGACCGCCACTGCGGTTTTGCCGGAGATGCACAATGTTTCGATTTTCCATTCCGGAATTGGGGCGTCCGGGTCGGGCGCCGCGTCTGCGCAGAATGACGCGAATTCCGCAGCGCTGTCCCACTGAAGTTCGTCGTGAACAAAACCAGATGACACGAAACGCGGGTGGAGCACCTGCTGGAGAAGCTCCTTCTGACCGCGATTAAAACCGGTTACATAGGTGTCCACAACGCTGTGGATTTGGCGTTTGTCCTCACTCATATGGCATCCTTACCCTAGGGAATATTTTGCGGACCGTGACAATGATCGCTGCTGGAGCAACATTGGTTCAAATGAACCCATAAACCTGATCTAGAATTACAAGCGAAACCGAAAACGCCTGTCCGCCTCAAACGGCTATGGCTTCCTGTCAGAGTTATGCCGATCAGCCAAGGGTATCTGGACATGACGCAAATTCAGGTATCTAATAGGCCGCTATCCCTGCCAAAATCAGGTGCAGGGTACAATCCTGTCAGTAGCGTTGTGTTTTTGCAATCACGCCGATCTTTCGGTAGGGGGTGTTGGCAATAGTCGGCATCGCCTCTACCCAAACCCTACAAAGCGGAGTGCAACAATGACTAAAAACCATAAGACTACTCAAACAGAGACCCCCGGCAAACCGGAAGACGTGCCAACCGTGATGGCGTTACTTTTCGGTTGGAACATGGAATTGTCGAGATTTTACCTGCATCGGTTCCAGCAGTATTGCGCCTTACCGACCAGTTTTCTGTCGTGCCACTCACTGGAAGATTTGCGCGCTGGACAAGCCGAGTTTCTCAAGCAACTGATGGACGAATATCGTATCGGTTCACAACGTCTGTCAATGATCGCAAACGCTGATGACGCAACGTTGAACCTGGATACCAATTATGCAGCAAAGCTGTTGAAAGCCCAGGAGGACGCAGCCGCGATAATTGATCAGGCCAAAGTCCAGGCCAAACGCATCCTGGATTCAGCAGAGAGACAAAACAAACCAAGTCAGGCAGAATCTGAACAGACAGCACTCAAAAAACACGCATGAACTGTTCGCCCCGGTTCTGCGGCTGATGGAGCCACAAAGCTGATTGGCCCTTTTGTTGCGCGTCGTCAGGTTTTTTTGGGACAGATTGCCGCTTCGGTTAAACGAGTATCTGGCTTATCTGGTTAGTTATGCTAGGCGGCGTGATTGCGGCATTGCAGGCGCCGCCGGTTGATGGTGTTTCGTTCGATCCGAAAACCGTTTCACACTTTTCGGAAAGCGCTCAAATTGGCCGGGCTGCAAGGCTGCGAGACACCGGTCTGTTGTCGATCAAGTGGTCAGTTGCGGAAATTCACAGACATGACATATTCCCTGTATTACGCTGAAAAAAGTGCTGCCATGGGGGTGCGCGTCGTGCTGGAGGAACTCAACCAGCCTTACACGCTCATTCCAACCAGCATTGACACGGATACACCGCGAACACCGGAACTGCTGGCTCTCAACCCCAATGGCTGGATTCCGGTTCTGATAAGCAACGGTAGCCCAATCTACGAGTGCGGAGCGATTACAACCTGGCTTTGTGATCGTTATCCGGACATCCGACTTGCCCCAGGCGTTGTTGATCCGGAGCGGGGACGTTTTCTTCAGTGGCTGTTCTTCTTTTCCAGTTCCCTGCAGAACGCCTACCAGATGAGTTACTACTCTGACAGGTTTTGTGACACATCCGACCACGAGGCCAGCGTGAAACGGCGCTCCATCAACCGCCTGCGTGAGCTCTGGCAAGTGGTGGATGACGCCATTGGCGATAGTGACTGGATGCTGGGTGAGGACTTCAGCGCGGCGGACATTCATCTGTTCATGCTGACAACATGGCTGTCACCGGCGCATGACCATCCCCTTGTCGAAGAGTTTGCAAATGTGCACCGCATCGCCATTGCGGTATCGAAGCGTCCGAGTGTCCGGCTTGTATACGGCACCGGGCCAGCCTGACACACCGTACCCTGTGAGCGTTGCGTGTTCAGTCCTGAAACGACAACTGGACCTTCATGGCGCGGGACCGGTCATTGGCCAGTTCGAAAGCCTGCACGGCATCGGCCAGCGGCAGTGTTGCCGAGATCAGCGGTTTTACGTCCACATCCCCGGAGCCTATAAGCTTCACGGCCTCAGAAAACTCCTCGTGGAAGCGGAAGCTGCCGACAAGGTTTATTTCCTTGGCGACCACCATGTTCATCGGCACGCTCATGTCGCCGCCCAGACCCAGTTGCACAATGGTGCCGCGCGGGCGCACCACGGTCAGGGCCGACTGCAGGGCCTTTTCGCTGCCTGAGGCTTCGATGCAGATATCGAAATATCCCTTGTTGGCAGAAAACTGCGCCAAGGCGTCCGGTCCCGCAGATACATTGATGGTCTTGTCGGCACCAATGCGGGCGGCAAATTCAAGGGCCTGATCAGTGAGGTCAC
>JABDRA010000563.1 GCA_013041995.1 Anderseniella sp.
CCCACATATAGGCGCCGGATGCCTTGACATAATTTTTGTCAAAACCGATTATTTTCAATGCCCTGGCAAAGCGCGGATTGACGTGTTCCGAATACAGGGCGTTGTTCGCGCCGGTATTTTCTTCAATAATTTTATTGATATCGAGAGGCATTGTTGCCGCATCTCCACGCCGGAATCTGTGAGTTCAGCACGTCTTTTACACACAGTCGCTGCTAAACCCCATGCGACCTAGGGTCCAAAACCCAGTTTAAAATCGTAAAAGAGTGCAATCCGGTTTCAGTTGAAAGGCGTATCTACACAGGCAGCACTATCGTCTTGATATATTCATAATCGCTATATATCAATCCGATATACCACGTCGCGCCGCCACGTTAATTGAAAGGGATATCGTCATATGAATGTGCGCACATTGTGTCTGGGCATCCTCGCGTTTGACGAAGCCTCCGGCTATGAAATCAAAAAAGCCGTTGAAGATGGAATGTTCTCGCATTTCATCGAGGCAAGCTATGGCTCGATCTACCCTGCCCTCACACAGATGCTGGCAGATGGCCTTGTCAGCGTGCGCGAACAGGCGCAGGAGGGCAAGCCACTCAAAAAAGCCTATTCGATTACCGAGGCCGGTCGAAAAGCCCTTAAAAACTCGCTGCATGAACTGCCGCAACAGGACAAGTTCAAATCGGAATTTCTGTTTCAGGCCCTGTTTCGCGAACAGGTTGACCCGCAGCATCTGGAAGCCGTGTTCAACGGGCAGATGGAATACCTGTACGACGAGCTGTCCACTATCGAGGAATGCCGCCAGTCACTGGAACCCGGCTCCGGTCACGCCTTCGTAAACGGCTACGGACACGCGGTGGTGTCAGCCGCCATTCAATATATGGAAGAATCACGCAGTTCACTTGGCCTGCTGGCGCGAAAGCCAATATCGAGTGACGCGGCCGAGTAACAGTCAATTTTTGAGAACGGTGCAGGTAGCAATGTCAAAATCCTATTTATGGTCGGCGATTTTCGCCCTGGCGATCATTGGATGGTTTGGTTCGGGGTATGTCTTGCCTGCAAATGGTGTAGGCGACACGTCCACGACCGAGGAAAAGCAGAAATCACAGGCAAAAGCGGACGAACTGGCAAAGCTTTTCCTGGTCGGCGTCAGGGAAAGCAAAGCAGTAGAACGTGTCAACGTGTTTCCGGTTAGAGGCACCACGGAAGCATCACGAATTGTAGAAGTGCGCGCGCGTACCAACGGCATTGTCGAGAAACAGTCATTTGACGATGGTGACAGGGTTCGCGCCGGTGACCTGCTCTGTCAACTGGATACAGGCGCCCGCAAAGCCCAGATGGCACGCGCCAAGGCGGCACTGGCCAGCGCCAAACGCGATCTAGAGGCAACGATCAAACTGGCCAGCAGCAACTTCGCCGCCAAAGCCAAGGTGGCATCAGACAGGGCCGCGATGGAACTGGCGCAGGCAGAGCTTGCCCAGATCGAGCTTGATATGAAGTGGACCCAGATACGGTCTCCCATCGAGGGCGTCTTGCGGGGCAAGCCCGCACAGTCTGGCAACTATCTGCAATCGGGATCAATGTGCGCCACTGTGCACATCATGAACCCCCTGATCGTTGCCGCCCAGGTGCCGGAGCGGCTGTTGCCGAATGTTACCGAAGGCATGCAGGCGGGCGCCAAACTGGTGACCGGTGAAACCGTTGAAGGCAAGATCACATCGATCGCGATGGCATCGGACCGTGAAACCCGGACGTTCAGGGTCGAGCTGGAAGTCGCCAATGCCGGTGAAAAACTGCGCGAGGGCATTACCAGCGAGCTGTACATCAATTTGCCAAAAGTTGTGGCCCACAAGCTTGCAGCTTCCGCACTGACACTGTCCGATGACGGCAAGCTCGGCGTGCGCATTGTGGTGGACAAGAACAAGGTGAAGTTTGCGCCAATCAAGATCGTGTCTCAGGAAGCAGACGGGGTTTGGGTGACCGGCCTTCCTGAAACCGCCATGCTGATTGTTGACGGGCAGGACTTCGTCGTCGACGGACAGACCGTTGAAGTCGCGGTGTCAGCGGCGGAGGCCAGCTGATGAACGCTGCACTTACCGCCATACTGTCGCGTCCTCGCGCGGTCCTCTCCCTCATGGTCGTCATGCTTCTGGCCGGCGTCTGGAGTTTCGTGGAAATTCCAAAAGAGGCCGACCCGGACATTCAGATCCCAGTCGTCTACATTTCGATACCGCTGCCCGGCATCAGCCCGGAAGACTCCGAACGTCTGCTCGTCAAACCGGTCGAAGAGAAATTGCGCGGCCTGGACGGTGTCAAGGAAATGACCGGCATTGCGTCGGAAAGCCATGGCGGCGTCCTGGTGCAGTTTGAAACCGAGGTCGACATTGACCAGGCCATTCTCGACGTGCGCGAGAAGGTCGATCTTGCGAAGTCGGAGCTTCCGACTGATGCAGAAGAACCCACTATCAACGAAATCAATTTCTCGCTGCAACCGACCATCATTGTGGCGCTGTCCGGCACAGTTCCCGAGCGAACGCTGTTCAAGCATGCCCGCGAGCTGCAGGACGCCATTGAAGGCATCAATACGGTGCTGGAGGCCAAGCTGTCCGGTCAGCGTGAAGAACTTCTCGAAGTTGTCGTAGATCCGGTGAAACTGGAAGCCTATGGCGTTACGCAACAGGAACTGCTCAACTCGGCCAGCCTGAACAACCGGCTGGTCGCCGCCGGTGCTGTCAATTCCAGTGCCGGAAAATTCAATGTGAAGATACCGGGCCTGTTTGAAAACGCGTCCGATATCTTCAACCTGGTTGTCAAATCGTCCAACGGCACAACGGTCACCCTGGGCGAGGTGGCAGAGATCAAGCGCACCTTCAAGGATCGTGATCGCTATGCGGAATTCAACGGCAAGCCAACCATTGCCATTGAAGTGGTCAAGCGGCTCGGCTCAAACATTCTGGTCAACAACGACGAAGTCAAACGCGTTATCGCCGAGGTGACTTCCAATTGGCCCGACGCGATCAAGGTCGAGACCACACTGGATCAGTCCCGTCTCATTGCCGACATACTTGGTTCCCTGTCCTCGTCGATTTTTCTGGCCATCCTGCTGGTGATGACGCTGGTTGTGGCGGCGTTGGGACTGCGTTCCGGCCTGATGGTCGGTCTTGCCATTCCAACCTCATTCATGATCGGCTTTTTGTTCTTTGGCTTCCTCGGATACACCGTCAACATCATGCTGATGTTCGGCCTCGTCCTGACCGTCGGCATGCTGGTGGACGGCGCGATCGTGATGATCGAGTATGCCGACCGGAAGATGGCGGAGGGTCTGCCCAAACAAAAAGCCTACATAGCCGCAGCCCAGCGCATGTTCTGGCCAATTGTGTCGTCAACGGCAACAACATTGGCTGCCTTCCTGCCGATGTTGTTGTGGCCGGGCGTTGCGGGAGAATTCATGGGCTACCTGCCCCTGACTGTCATTGTGGTGCTGAGCGCATCGCTGATCACCGCGATGATTTTCCTGCCGGCAGTGGGCACGATTTTCGGCAAGGCCGGTACAACCGACAAGGGCAATGCGGCACGGCTGGCCGGTGACGGCGAAGGTGATCTTCTGACCATGCCCGGACTGACCGGCAGATACATCCGGTTCCTGAACGGTGCGATGAGGCACCCTGCCAAGGTCCTGGTGGTCATATTGCTCGCCATGGGCGGGATCGTGGGTGCTTATGCCGCCAAACCAACGGGTGTGGAGTTTTTCGTGGAGACCGAGCCGGAAGTCGCCATCGTTTATGTCCGTGCGCGCGGCAACCTGTCGAATGACCAGAAACTGACCATCGTGCGCAAAGCCTACAACAAGCTGAGCGGCCATCCGGCGATCGACAACCTGACCACCTATGCAGGTACCGAGACCGGCGGCAATAGCGGCCTTGGCGCATCACAGGATGTGCCTCCCGATGTTGTGGGCCAGGTGCAGATAGAACTGAAACCCGTCGGCCAAAGGGAAGACTGGGTGACCGTCAAGAAGCAGTTCACCGAGGCTGTGCAGGGCATTCCCGGAACCATCATAGAAGTCCGTGAGTTGGTCGGGGGACCACAAACGGGCAAGGACATTCGCCTGCAGGTACAGTCGGAAAACCGCGACGATGCCACGGCTGCGGTGCGCAAGGTGCGCGCCTACATGGAAAACACCATGACCGGGCTTATCGACATTGATGACGACCTTCCCCTGCCCGGTTATGAGGTTCAACTCAAGGTTGACCGCGAAGAAGCCGGGCGCTTCGGTGCGTCGGTTGCCGCTGCCGGTTCTCTTGTACAGCTCATAACCAATGGTGCGCTGATCGGAACCTACCGGCCGGATGACAGCCGCGATGAACTGGATATTCGTGTTCGGCTTCCCGAAGACCAGCGGTCGCTGGCAAGTCTTGATACGCTGAAACTGCAGACACCGGGCGGACAGCAGCCCTTGTCCAACTTCGTTACCCGCGAAATCAAGCAGCAGGTGAATACGCTTTACCGTTTCAACTCCAAGCC
>JABDRA010000565.1 GCA_013041995.1 Anderseniella sp.
GGTCAATGGAAAGAAGTCCAGACCCGGTTTGGGTGCGCGGTCGGCAACCACGGTTGCCAGCACTGTCGTCTCACCATAGCTCACCAGAACGGCACCGTCGGCCTGGCGCGCGACACGGCCGGTTTCCAGCCTCAGTGTGCGTCCGGCCCATTCAATTTCTTCGACATGAATGTCAAACATAAAAATATTTCCTTACATGTATGATAGAGCTGAATCTGGACGGGAAAACCTGTTTCCGCATCTCCTGGCTCAGCTCCGGCCCTTGCCGCCGTCAGTGTGTTAGTTTTTGCGGCTTTCCCCGAGCGGGCCATCAGCACCCGGCCCCATTGCCGTACGTGCCAAAAAAGGGGAAACGGGCGGCTTCCCTGTTCAGGAAAACCACCCGCTCATTGTTATTGAAATTACCGCCGGATACCGAGCCGTTCGATAATGCTCTTGTAGCGGGGTTCATCACGCACCTTGACATAGTCAAGCAACTTGCGGCGCTGGCTGACCAGCTTGAGCAGACCGCGGCGTGAATGGTTATCTTTCTTATGGGTCTGGAAGTGACCCGTCAGGTTCTTGATCCGCTCGGTCAGGATTGCAACCTGTACTTCGGGAGAACCGGTATCGCCGTCAACAGTGGCGTATTCCTTCACAAGCTCCAGCTTGCGCTCAGGCGTAATCGACATCGGGAAATCCTTTCAAAATGAGGAACAGGACGCCTAAAGCCGGGATGTCGTCCAGCGAAGGCCATGAAAAAACACCGGGACGACCCGGTGTTGAGCCAGCGTATAGCGGAAACTAGGCCGCAACGCCAGACCAAAAGGCAAACAGACAAACCTCAATTATCGAGCTGAAAAACCCGCAATGGTTGTATGAGTGCGTCTTTTACCTGCGCAATCGCCAGAGGCGCGCCTGAACGGGTCAGCAGCACTTCATCACCATTGCAGAAACGGCCGCCGACCAAACTCTCAACCGGGTTGCCGTGCGCCACCTTGCCTGCGGCCATCTCTTCAAGCTCAACCACCGGCATATGATCCAGCACCGTTTCAACAGGATGTAACAGGCCAGACAGGTCGCCCGCATCAGCATCGTCAAAGACGCCGGCTTCAACACAGTCATCAATAGACACACCACCGGTGGCAATGCGGCGAAGCGCGGTGACATGGCCTTGTGTGCCAAGCGCCAACGCCATGTCGCGGGCCAGGGAGCGGACATAGATGCCCTTGCCGCAACATACCTCGAAAGTGGCATGGTCTTCATCAGGGCATCCGGTGAGCGTCAGGCTGTCCACCTGAACCGGCCGCTTTGCCATCTCGACCTGTTCACCGGCGCGGGCCAGGTCATAGGCGCGCTGACCGTCGATCTTGATGGCGGAATAGGCCGGCGGGGCCTGCTCGATCTGTCCGACAAATCCCGGCAACACACCGGTAATGTCGTGGCGTGCCGGGCGCTTGGGACTGGTCGCACATACCTCACCTTCTGCATCACATGTCTCAGTTGCCTCGCCCCAGCGAACCGTGAACGTGTAGGTCTTACCCGCATCTGTCATATAGGGAACTGTCTTGGTGGCTTCACCCAGCGCAATGGCCAGCAAGCCGGTTGCGAGAGGATCAAGGGTTCCGGCATGTCCCGCCTTTTGTGCGTTGAAGGCACGCCGCACCATGGCTACGGCCTGGGTGGATCCCATGCCAAGCGGCTTGTCGAGAAATACCCAGCCGTGGACGCGGTTTCCCTTTTTACGACGAGCCAATCAGAACCTGCGCTTTCAGTCTTCGTGATCCGGCCCGAGATCGGCCTTGACCTTCGGGTCGGCAAGCAGGGCATCGATGCTGGAGGCATAGTCGAGTGAGTTGTCTATGCGAAACTTGATCTCCGGCATGAATTTCATCTGCAGCTTTGGTGTCAGCTCACCGCGAATGAACTTGCGGTGGCGCATCAGGGCTTCCACCAATTCATCACCGTCACCGGACGGCTGGAACGGTCGGATATAGGCTGTGGCGGACCTCAGATCGGGCGTGGTGGCAACCTCCAGCACCGTGACCCCGGTCTTTTCAATAATCGGGTCCATCACATCTCCGCGCATGAACAGCGCCGACAGTTCATGACGGATCAGTTCGCCCACGCGCAACTGACGCTGCGAGGGGCCCTTGGCAGCTTTTCTAATCGGTTTCATTTCAAGTTACTCCATCAGGCAGGCTGTTAGAGGCTCACCCAATCCTCAGAGCGATCTGGATTGTGAGTTTTGGCTTGTTACAGCCAAAACTCACCCAGATCTTGCCAATACGATGCCTTACAGCGAACGCTGGATGCTTTCCACGGTAAAGCACTCGATCACATCACCTGCACGCATGTCCTGGTAGTTCTCAAAGGCCATGCCGCATTCCTGGCCGACCTGAACTTCCTTGACCTCGTCCTTGAAGCGCTTGAGCGTAGACAGTGTGCCTTCGTGGACAACAACACTGTCGCGCACCAGACGCACCTTGGCGCCACGCTGGACATTGCCTTCCACGACACGGCAACCGGCAACCTTGCCGACCTTGGTGATGTTGAAGACTTCCAGAATTTCAGCATTGCCGAGGAAGGTTTCACGCAGGTCCGGCGACAACAGGCCGGACATGGCAGCCTTAACGTCATCAACCAGATCATAGATGATGTTGTAATAGCGGACTTCAATGCCGCTGGCTTCGGCTGCATCGCGCGCCTGCTTGTTGGCACGCACGTTGAAGCCGACAACGATGGCATTCGAAGCCTGGGCCAGCTGCACGTCGGATTCCGAAATACCACCAACTGCATAATGCACCACACGGGCTGCAACTTCGTCGGTGCCGAGCTTGTCGAGCGCCTGCACGATGGCTTCCGCCGAGCCCTGCACATCGGCCTTGATCAGGATCGAGAACTCCTGTTTGCCGCTTTCCTTGAGCTGGCTCATCATCTGTTCCAGAGATGATCTGGCGCTTGGTGCTCCGCGTGTATCACGCAGCTTGCGCTCACGATACTCGGTAATCTCACGGGCACGGCCTTCGTGCTCGACCACGACGATTTGATCTCCGGCTTCCGGCGCAGAGTTCATACCCAGGACTTCCACGGGAACCGAAGGGCCAGCCTCATCGATATTGGCACCCTTGTCATTGATCAGGGCGCGAACCTTGCCCCAGGCAACACCTGCCACGACAATATCGCCGACACGCAATGTGCCGCGACCCACCAGCACCGTGGCGACAGGGCCACGGCCCTTGTCGAGTTGTGCCTCAACCACAATACCATCAGCGGCACGATCAGGGTTGGCCTGAAGGTTCAACAGTTCGGCCTGCAGCAGGATCGCTTCAAGCAACTTGTCGAGATTGGTGCCCTTGAGTGCGGATATCTCCACTTCAAGCACGTCACCGCTCATGCTTTCGACAATCACTTCATGGTTCAGCAGATCTGTCCGCACCCGGTTCGGATCCGCATCCGGCTTGTCGATCTTGTTGATCGCGACAATCAGCGGAACGCCGGCTTCGCGGGCATGACTGATCGCCTCGATTGTTTGCGGCATGACACCATCATCTGCGGCCACGACCAGCACCACGATGTCGGTCGCCTTGGCTCCGCGGGCCCGCATGGCGGTAAACGCCGCGTGGCCTGGCGTATCAATGAAGGTTGCCAGACCATTTGCCGTTTCAACCTGATAGGCACCGATATGCTGAGTGATACCGCCAGCCTCGCCAGACACGACAGACGCGTTGCGAAGGGCATCCAGCAGTGATGTCTTGCCGTGATCGACATGGCCCATAACGGTCACAATCGGCGCACGCGGCTTCATGCTGTCTGCCGGATCATCATCCTGCATCAGGCCTTCTTCAACATCAGACTCAGACACCCGCTTGACGGTATGGCCAAAGTCTTCAGCGATCAGCTGGGCAGTATCGGTATCAACGACGTCATTGATGGTGTGCATCTCGCCTTCCTTCATGAGGAACTTGATGACATCAACTGCCCGTTCACTCATCCGGTTGGCCAGTTCCTGGATGGTAATTACTTCAGGAATGGTCACTTCACGGGCAACCTTTTCCTTGGTTACCGAACCACCCCTGGCCTGCTTTTTCTGGCGTTCCTGGCGACGACGGAATGCAGCCAGTGAACGAGCCCGCCCGCCATCATCGTTCAGTGCATTGGAAATCGTCAGCTTGCCACGGCGACGATCCGCATCGTTGCGCGGCTTGGGCGGTGTTGCAGGTTTATCGCCACCACCGGCAGGACGGCGCGACTTCGAGCGGCCGGCATCGGTTTCGGTCTCAGTTGCCGCTGCAGCCTTGCTGGCCTTGAGTTCTGCCGCGGCTTCCTTGGCTTCCGCATCCGCTGCACGCTTTGCCGCGCGGCGAGCTTCTTCGGCTTCCTTCTCAACACGTTCGGCAGCTTCGCGCGCTTCACGTTCAACCCGCTCAACTGCTTCTACCTCGGCGCGCTTTTTATCTTCGATGTCACGCTGGCGTGCCTCAACCAGCGCACGCTCACGTGCCTCGGCTTCCTCAGCCGTCAGGGTGCGCAATACCTTGGGCGCTCCAACTGTCTTGATCGGTGGCCGCTTTGGTGCGGCAGGCGCTGCCGGTGTCGGCGGTGCCGCAGCAGCAGGTGCAGCCGGCGCGGATGCAGCAGGTTCTGGTGCCGCAGGAGCTGCCGGTGCCGGAGCGCTTGCTTCCGGTGACGGGACTGCGGGCTTGGCTTCCGGCTTTGCAACAGGCGCTGGTGCCGGTGCCTCCGCAACGGCTGGCGCCGCAGGGGCTGCAGGAGCCGCAGGTTTCGCGCCCGGCGCTCCAATAATGCGTTTGCGCTTGGTTTCCACCACAACGGTTTTTGACCGTCCATGGGAAAAGTTCTGGCGTACCCTGCTCTGGCCACCACCGCGCAAGCCGAGCGTGCGTCCGCCAGGACGTTCGTTACCATTATCGTTGTCGTTCGTATCACTCATTGCGTATCAGCTTTCCGCTTGTGCGGCTCCGTTTAACTCAAATAATTCATATCGTCTTGCGCAGGCCATGAATTTCCGCGCCAGACCACCGGGGTTGATGGCAGCATGTATCACATTTGTACGCCCCAATGCCAAATCCAAATCAGCAGAGGCGAAACATTCGACCAGCCGGTCGGCCTGATCGGCAGCCCGCAGCTTTCCGGACAGTTTCCGGCGACCGTCTTCGGCACCGTCTGAGGCCGCTATGAGAACCGCCGCCCGGCCATGTACAACCGTCGCTTCGGTCTTCTCAAACCCGGCAACAACCTGACCTGCCTTCGATGCCAGAGACAGACACGACATGGCATCTTTAAGCAACAGGCGCGAGATCAGATCAGCAAGATTTTCCGGCAGCGCGACCTGGTCCTTAAGCGCCCGTGCAAATACCTTGCGTTTGACAGCCTCGGCAACGCTTGCGCGCGACAGGCTCAACCAAACACCGCGGCCCGGCAGGTTTTCTTTCAGATCGGGCACCAGATCCCCATCCGGCGAGACAACGAAGCGCAACAATTCGCCGCGCGGCCGCTGTGCACGGGTGAGCGCGCACATGCGGACGTTCGGGTCATCGGTTAGGATGGTTTGTTGTGCCAGACCTGTCATATTGCCGGGTGTTCACCTTACTCTTCGTTACTGGTTGTGGCAGCAGCGTCCTCGCTGCCTTCTACTTCTGCTTCAGTGTCTGCTTCCGGTTCCGGCTCAGGCTCAATCCAACCCAGTTGCAGGCGGGCGGCCATGATCAGGGTTTCCGCTTCAGCTGCGGTCATGTCGGTAGCAGACAAAGAGCCTTCATGACGGATTGTTTCGCCTTCACCACGCTCATTCCAGCCAACCAGATCATCCGGCACACAGCCGGCAAAATCTTCCAGATTCAACACGCCATCTTCACCAAGCATCACCAGCATGGCCGGTGACAGCCCGGCAAAGCCCGCCAGGTCATCAGCCACGCCAAGCTCCTTGCGCTTGGCTTCCAGTTCCGTGGCCTGGCGATCGAGGTATTCGGTTGCACGGGCCTGAATTTCAGACGCCGTTTCATCATCGAGCCCCTCAATGGATGCAATTTCCTCAGGCGCCACATAGGCGACTTCTTCTATGGAATCGAAGCCTTCCGAAGCGAGCAGCTGAGCCAGCATCTCGTCCACATCAAGCGCTTCGGTAAAGCGTTGTGTACGATCTGCGAACTCTTTCTGACGGCGTTCGGATTCTTCGGCCTCCGTCATGATGTCGATATCCCAGCCGGAAAGCTGCGAGGCAAGGCGCACGTTCTGGCCGCGGCGCCCGATTGCCAGTGAAAGCTGTTCGTCGGGAACAACGACCTCGATGCGCTGGGCATCTTCATCAAGAACCACCTTGGCAACCTCGGCAGGCGCCAACGCGTTGACGATGAAACTGGCTGCATCAGGTGTCCAGGGAATGATGTCGATCTTTTCACCCTGCAACTCGTTGACCACAGCCTGGACACGGCTGCCGCGCATGCCGACACAGGCGCCAACCGGATCGATTGAACTGTCCTTGGAACGCACGGATATTTTCGCACGTGAACCAGCATCACGGGCCACGGCCACGACCTCAACAATACCGTCGTAGATTTCCGGCACTTCCTGCTGGAACAGCTTGGACATGAATTCCGGACGCGAGCGCGACAGGAATATCTGCGGACCGCGCAACTCGCGCCGCACGTCAAATATATAGGCCCGCACCCGGTCACCATTGCGGAATGCTTCGCGTGGCAAACCTTCATCGCGGCGAACAATACCTTCGCCACGGCCAAGGTCGACGATGATGTTGCCGTACTCGACGCGCTTGACGACGCCGGAAACAATCTCGCCAATGCGATCCTTGTACTCTTCAAACTGACGCTCGCGTTCAGCATCGCGCACCTTCTGCACAATCACCTGCTTGGCGTTCTGGGCAGCGATGCGGCCAAAGTCGACAGGCGGCAGCGGTTCGGACAGGAAATCACCCATGCGCGCACCGGGATTGCGGTCCAGTGCTTCCTTCATGGTGATCTGGGTCGAATCGTTTTCAACTTCCTCGACCACTTCCAGCAGGCGATACAGTTTGGTTTCGCCGGTTTGCGGATCGATTTCTGCCCGGATGTCATTTTCTGCGCCATAGCGAGAGCGCGCAGCACGCTGGATCGCGTCCTCCATCGCATCAATCACGACAGCCTTGTCGATGGATTTTTCACGTGCAACCGCATCTGCGATCTGCAGCAATTCCAGCCTGTTTGCACTTACGGCGACATCAGCCATTTCGTTCACTCCGCTTTAATGTCGTTGGATTCAATTTCATTGTTTTCAGTCCAGTCAGCACCATCACCGACCTCGCCTGCCTTGGCACGCTCACCGGCAGCTTTCAGCAATTCGTCGGTCATCACCAGACGGGCATCACCAATTGCGGTTATGTCCAGCCCGATCAAAATATTCTCATCGCCCTTTTCCGGCGGCGGTATGAACAAGCGTACTTCGCCGTCATCAAAACCTTCCAGCGTTCCGCGAAACCGCTTACGGCCTGCCAGCGGCGTCACCAGCTCCATTTTCGCTTCAAACCCGGCCCAGCGCTCAAAATCTTCGGGGCGCACCAGTGGCCGGTCGACGCCAGGCGACGACACTTCAAGACTGTACTTGCCGGACATGGGATCGTTTACATCCAGCAACGGCGAAATGGTACGTGAAATATCCTGACAACCGCCAACCGTCATGGTGCCATCGGGACGCTCTGCCATGATCTGAAGCGTGTTGCCGGTCAGGCGCACGCGCACCAACCGGAAACCCAGTTCCTCAATGGCAGGTTCAACCAGCCGGGCCACTTTGGCGGCCACACCGGTTTCGACCTGCATCCTTTTGGCCATGTCGGCCACCATCAGTTATCTCCCTGTCCAGAACAACCGGGGACAAGATACCCGGTTGGCAGAAGCAAACATCATCCCCGTTCAGGCAACAAAAAAAGCGGGTCCCGCAGGACCCACCCTCATGAACCGTGGTTTTCAGTACTCTTTGAAAACCTATGAGAATGAACTTGATGAGTTATATATACGCCGAGATTGCGCGGACTTCAAGCAAAACGCTTACACACGGATAAATCGCAGAT
>JABDRA010000573.1 GCA_013041995.1 Anderseniella sp.
CCTTCAGCACAATCTGCTCTTCGGGAATATCGCCCGCATCGAATATCTGGGTCCAGCGATATGAAAACCAGCCATTGCGGATGACAAGCGCCTTGCGGTCTGTTGCAAACTGGCGCGCAACCGCCTCCATGGCGTAGGTCCCGCCCCCGGGTACGATGACGGCAGCGTCAGCATTGTAGACGCCTTTCAGCAGCCCGGAAATGTCGGTCATGACCTTGCGAAAGGCAGCAGACATGTGGTTGAGGGACCGGTCGGTGAAAACCACCGAGAACTCCATCAGACCATCAGGATCAACCATCGAAGAATTAGCACTCATGACAAGGTTCCCGTTAATGCAACTGGTCTGGCCACAGGCCTGACAAGGATCGTCCTTGTAAGCCTCACACAGGCCTGCAACAAGGAGCAATTGACGCACATTTGACGCACGTTAGGCAAAGGGTTTTTACACGTATCTTTGCATCGGCAAGTTGAATAGAGTTAGCCTTTGGCTACAAACCGGCGATTGCAGCAAGGACGGCAACAATGGCTCTGAAGATCATCGGTGCAGGCTTTGGCCGCACAGGAACAATGTCGACTTTCACTGCTCTCAATCAACTGGGCTTCCCGTGCTATCACATGTTCGAGGTTCTCGAAAACCCCGCCAACAAGGCCCACCTGGATTTCTGGAACAAGGTGGCCAACTCACCAGCCGGAGCTCAGCACAACTGGGAGAACGTTTTCGGAAATTACACTGCGGCAGTTGACAATCCGGCCGCCTGTGTATGGCGCGAACTGACAGAAGCTTACCCCGACGCCAAAGTCCTGTTGACCTTGCATCCGAAAGGCGCAGAAGCGTGGTACAACAGCACGATTGATACAATCTACTTCACCGAAAATCTCTGGCAGTTCAAGGTGATTGAATGGTTTACCCCGTTTGGCCGGAAGTTCGGCAACATGTCACGTAAACTGATATGGCAACGCTCGCACAAGAACACCATGGACGATCGGGCCAGTGCCGTTGCCCACTACAACCAGCATATTGAAGACGTAAAGGCCGCAGTCCCGGCTGAACGGCTTTTGTTATTCACGGCTGATCAGGGCTGGGGTCCGCTATGCAGGTTTCTCGACGTACCGGAACCAGCAGGTGAGTTTCCCAATGTAAACGACCGAGCCGCGGTCAAGCAGGTCATCGCCGACCTGACCAAGGGCGCTTATGGCATCATTGCAGCCATCGCCGTTGCGATTGCCGCCAGCGTCTATGCCGCTTTCAACATCATCGGCTGACCTGTTGCCGGTGACCGTTTCTGTTTAGTGCCCGCCCGCAGTTGCAGCCGGCGGCGCCTTGACCAGTTCCGGCAGCGTTTCGGCAGGCGGTGTGTTGCGGGACCGGTGCGAACGCACGACGCCGTCAATGATGGTCATGCCAACACCTGGCAGATTGCCCTGCCGGATCGAATCCAGCATGTCCTTGCCCGGCGCGTGCTGGGCCCGGTCGACGATGATCATGTCGGCGGATTTACCCGCTTCAATAATGCCGCAGTCCAGATCCCGCATGCGGGCCGTATTGCCGGTACCAAAGCACCAGGCAATTTCTGCAGGCACGTCCCCCAGGCTGGACAGCATGGCGATCATGCGCAGGATACCGAGCGGTTGCACGCCGGATCCGGCGGGCCCGTCCGTGCCCAGGATAATGCGTTCAGGCTGCTTCAGTTCGAACGCTGTCCGCATGGCCAGCAGGCCGGCACGTTCGTTGCCGTTGTGTACAATCTCAATGCCGCGCAGGCAGCTTTCACACAGACAGGTAATCTGGCTGTCCGGCAGAGCCGTGTGGCCGCCATTGATATGACCGATAATGTCGGCATCTGCTTCCAGCACCACGTCCTTGTCGATGAGCCCGGACCCCGGGATGGAAGGGCCGCCGGTATGAATTGTGGACTGAATGCCGTATTTGCGCGCCCAGGCGACCATCTCCTTGGCGGTCTCACCGGCTTTGACCGTGCCGAGCCCTACTTCGCCAAGCAGTTTCACACCGGCATCGGCAAGATCCTTGAAATCTTCCTCGACCATACCCTGTTCGAGTACCGGCGCACCGGCCAGTACCTTGACGCCGGAGGGGCGAAAATTCTCGTACCAGCGCTGCGCCGCAATCGCCATGGCTTTAAGACCGACAATATCTTTTGGCCGGCCCGGCGCGTGAACTTCACCTGCTGAAATCATGCAGGTGACGCCACCGTGCAGCGTGCTGTCGATCCAGTTCAACTGCTGCTGGCGCGGTGTGTAATCACCAATAACCGGATGCACGTGACTGTCGATAAGACCCGGTGAAACACACGTGCCGTGTGCATCGATCAGTGTATCGGCATTTTCAAGATCAAGGTCCCTGGCGTAACCGACCTCGGAAATCCTGCCATCAAGCGCGACAATGCAGTCACCATCCAGGATCGGCTGTTCGATCTTGCCCGACAGTATGAGCCCAATATTCTGGATGACAAGTTTTGCTGGTGCGGTCATGGGATTTGCTTTCCGGATTAAACCAATTTTTTCAACAAAGAGATCAGCTGTGCATGTTCCGCATCGCTGAGAAATGACACGGTGCGCGCCGTTATGTTTGCGGCTTTCGCAACCTGGGTGAGATACTGATTGCGCCCCTCCGGCGTCAGGTCGAGATAGATGCGGCGCTGATCGCGGTCATCACGCCGCGTCGAGATCAGGCCGCGTTTGCGCAAACGGTCAATCACACCCTTGATGGTGGCCGCGTCCATGGCCGCCTGCCTGCCAAGTTCGTTTTGCGACAGCGCGCCGGTTTCATACAGCTTGGCCATGGCGGCAAACTGGGTCGGCGTGAAATCCGGTATGTGCTCGGAAAAAATCGACAAATGCCGTTGCTGCGCCCGGCGCAACAAGAAACCCACCTGATCATCCAGCCGGTACGGCGTGTTGGCAGCGGTTTTCATTGGCACTGGTTTGTCTGACATCTACAGGATCCATTGGGTACGAAGCCGAATGACGTAATGTTGGCAGCAAAGTCACAAGAATGCAATTTGTTGGTGTGCATACATGTTCACCACGAGTTGTCCACCACTGCTCTTGACATGAGCAGCACACAAGTCCATCTGTTGAAACGTAGCCAGGGGAGCTCCGCGAAAAGGAGCTGAGAGGCCGGTAAGATGTGTAACGCGTCAGCACGGCGACCCTTCGAACCTGATCCAGTTAACGCTGGCGGAGGGATGCTGACACCGGACGAGGACCATGCAAGGTCCCTCATACCCGGTACCAACCCCCTCTCCCGAAATGTGAACTGGGTCTTCAACCAATCAGGGAGAGCCCACAATGAATGCCATTACACCTACTGTTACCGAAGGTCCGTTACCTGCCTCGCGCAAGGTCTACAAATCGGGCACACTGCACCCGTATGTCCGTGTGCCGATGCGCGAAATCTCCGTCCATCCGACATCCGGTGAGCAACCGGTAACCGTCTATGACAGCTCCGGCCCGTACACGGATCCGAACGTCAGGATCGACATCGCAAAGGGTTTGAGCCGCCATCGCGAAAGCTGGCTTGAAGCGGTCGGTGATGTGGCACGCTATGAAGGCCGCCATGTGAAACCGGAAGACAATGGCTTTGTTACAGGCGACAAGCTGACGCCCGAATTCCCGGTCCGCAACCAACCTTTCAAGGCCAGGGACGGCAAGGCAGTCACACAGCTGGCCTATGCAAGAGCCGGCATCATCACCCCGGAAATGGAATTCATCGCCATCCGCGAAAACCTGGGCCGCGACGCTGCCCGGGAAAAACAGCAACGCGATGGTGAGAGCTTTGGCGCGTCGATCCCCGACCACGTGACACCTGAGTTTGTCCGCGATGAGGTGGCCCGCGGCCGCGCCGTCATTCCGGCAAACATCAACCATCCTGAAGTGGAACCGATGATCATCGGCCGCAATTTCCTGGTCAAGATCAACGCCAATATCGGCAACTCCGCCGTGACCTCTTCCATGGAGGAAGAAGTTGAAAAAATGGTGTGGGCGACCCGCTGGGGCGCCGACAATGTCATGGACCTGTCGACAGGCCGCAACATCCACAATATCCGCGAATGGATCATCCGCAATTCGGCATCGCCGATCGGCACCGTGCCGATCTACCAGGCGCTGGAAAAGGTCAACGGCATTGCCGAAGACCTGACCTGGGAGGTTTATCGCGACACGCTGATCGAACAGGCCGAACAAGGCGTCGACTACTTCACCATCCATGCCGGTATAAGGCTGCACTATGTGCCGCTGACGGTAAACCGCACCACCGGCATTGTATCGCGCGGCGGGTCGATCATGGCCAAATGGTGCCTGCACCATCACAAGGAAAGCTTCCTGTACGAGCACTTTGAAGACATCTGCGATATCATGCGGGCCTATGACGTGACCTTCTCGCTGGGCGACGGCCTGCGCCCGGGATGCATCGCCGACGCCAATGACGCGGCCCAGTTTGCCGAGCTGGAAACCCTCGGCGAGCTGACCCGCATCGCGTGGAAGAAGGACTGCCAGGTGATGATCGAGGGCCCCGGCCACGTGCCGATGCACAAGATCAAGGAAAACATGGACAAGCAGCTCGAAGTCTGTGGCGAAGCGCCGTTCTATACGCTTGGCCCCCTCACCACAGACATTGCACCGGGCTATGACCACATCACCTCCGGTATCGGCGCTGCCATGATCGGCTGGTACGGCACGGCCATGCTTTGCTATGTCACGCCGAAGGAACATCTCGGCCTGCCGGATCGTGACGATGTCAAAACCGGCGTGATTACCTACAAGATTGCCGCTCATGCGGCTGATCTTGCCAAGGGTCACCCGGCGGCACAGATCCGCGATGATGCCTTGTCACGCGCCCGCTTCGAGTTTCGCTGGGAAGACCAGTTCAACCTGGGGCTTGATCCTGAAACCGCCCGTGACTTCCATGACCAGACCTTGCCGAAGGATGCCCACAAGGTGGCGCATTTCTGCTCCATGTGCGGGCCGAAATTCTGCTCCATGCGCATCAGCCACGACATTCGTGCCGAGGCGCAGAAGGAAGGCATGGAGGCAATGGCATTGAAGTACCGCGAAGGCGGCGATCTCTACATGCCGGTCGGTGAGACCGCCGAGCCTGCGGAGTAGCCGGACCATGAACGTCACCGTGGTCGGGGCCGGCGTTGCCGGCCTCACCGTGGCCACAGAGCTCGTTGAACGCGGCTGCAAGGTGCAGGTCATCGACCAGGCCGAAGCTTTTGGCCGAGACACCTGCTCCTGGTATGCCGGTGGCATGCTGGCACCCTGGTGCGAAGGCGACACGGCAGAAGAACCTGTCGTGCGCCTTGGCCAGGAGGCCATTGGCTGGTGGCGGGAACGGGTGCCGGACGTCATCGAAAAAGGCTCACTGGTTGTCGCACCATCCCGTGACTCAGGCGAGCTTGCCCGCTTTGCCCGGCGCACACAGACGCATCAGACCATTGATGCAGCCGGGCTGGCGGAACTTGAACCGGGTCTTGAAGGCCGCTTCCGGCAAGCCTTGTTTTTCGACAGGGAAGCGCATCTGGACCCGCGCAAGGCGATTGCCGCGCTGATTGCGAGACTGACCGGATCGGGTGTGACCATCACCTATGGCAAAGCCGTTGAAGATCACAAGATCAGCGGATCAGTGGTTGTGGATACACGCGGGTTTGCCGCACGTGATGTGCTGCGCGACCTGCGTGGCGTGAAGGGCGAGATGCTGATGCTGAAGGCCAGGGAGGTGGAGTTCTCACGCCCCGTCCGGCTGCTGCACCCGCGCCTGCCGGTCTATCTCGTACCGCGTGGTGAGGGTCATTTCATGGTCGGCGCCACCCAGATAGAAGCCGAAGACCGCGGCCGCATAACCGCACGTGGCATGGTTGATCTGCTGAACGCGGCTTATGCCGTGCATCCCGCCTTTGCCGAAGCTGAAATCATTGAGACCGGCGCAGATGTGCGTCCGGCATTTCCCGACAACCTGCCCAGACTGCGCTGGCACGGCCGCACACTGCATGTGAACGGGCTGTTCCGGCATGGCTTCCTGCTGGCGCCGGCATGTGCACGCATGGCGGCCGAAGCCATAGACAGTCCTGACTACAAACCGGAGTTGATGGATGAAGATCATCGTGAACGGTCAATCGCTTGAGGTGACGGCCACGCTGCTTGACGCAGCGCTTGGCGAGCTTGGCTATGGTGAAGCGCGTGTCGCAACAGCCCTGAACGGTGAATTCGTACCCGTACCAGCGCGTGCATCGACAAGCCTGGGCAATGGCGACCGGCTGGAAATCCTGGCCCCGATGCAGGGAGGTTGATCCGGTGCAGGTTTATGGTATCGACATTGCCTCCCGCCTCCTGTTAGGCACCGCGCAGTACCCCTCGCCTGCAATCCTTGGTGATGCAGTACACGCGTCCGGTGCGGAGATCGTCACCGTGTCGTTGCGCCGCGAGGCCGGCGGCGACCAGCACGGCCAGGCCTTCTGGACACTGATCCGCGACATGGGGGTGCGCGTCCTGCCCAACACCGCAGGGTGCCACACGGTGAAGGAAGCTGTCACCACGGCGCAAATGGCCCGCGAAGTGTTCGACACCAACTGGATCAAGCTGGAAGTTATCGGCGACAACGACACCTTGTGCCCCAGCGTTTTTGATCTCGTTGAAGCCGCTCGCGTGCTCAGTGAAGACGGCTTCGACGTTTTTCCCTACACCACCGAAGACCTGACCGTGGCAGAGCACCTGCTGGAAGCCGGATGCAAGGTGTTGATGCCCTGGGGAGCGCCCATTGGCACCGGTCTTGGCCTCAACAATGTCTATGGCCTGCGCACCCTGCGGGCGCATTTTGCCGATGTGCCGATGATCATCGATGCCGGTATCGGCCTGCCGTCGCACGCGGCACATGCCATGGAACTGGGGTTTGACGCTGTGTTGCTGAACACGGCGGTCGCCAGCGCCGGTAACCCGGTGGCCATGGCAGGCGCCTTCGCGAAAGCCGTCGAAGCCGGTCTGGCGGCACGCAACGCCGATCCGATGGAAGCGCGCGACATGGCCAGTCCGTCCACACCTGTCCTGGGAAAGGCCAGCCTTGGATGACCCACCGGCTTGACCCGTTTTACCTGATCGTCGACAACGCCGCCTGGCTGGAAAGGCTGGTGCCGCTTGGCGTCTCGCTGGCGCAATTGCGCTGCAAGGACATGGATGATGAAACCGTTCGTGATGAGATCCGGCGTGCCAAAACCGTATGTGCGAAGCATGACTGCCAGCTTGTCGTAAACGATTACTGGCAGGCGGCCATCGAGCTTGATTGCGACTATGTCCACCTGGGCCAGGGCGACATGGTAACAGCAGATTTCAAGGCCATTCGCCGGGCCGGTATCCGGCTTGGATTGTCCACCCACGACCGTGCGGAACTGGACCGGGCGCTGTCGCATGATCCGGACTATGTAGCGCTTGGACCGGTCTACCAGACCATCCTGAAGAAAATGCCTTGGGCACCGCAGGGCCTGGACAAGCTGGGCGAGTGGAAAAAGTTGATCGGACACCGCCCGCTGGTCGGCATCGGTGGATTGAACCCGGACCGCCTGCCCGGCGTGTTTGCAGCAGGCGCAGACAGTGCCGCCGTGGTCACCGACATCACCCTGAATGCCGACCCGGAAGCTCGCACACAGGAATGGCTGGCGGCAACGCGGGGCCATGCCTGATGAACCGCTATGCCCGCCAGATGGTGCTCCCCGAAATTGGCGCTGCGGGTCAGGCTCTGTTGTCCAGGGCCCAAGTTGTCGTTGTTGGCGCAGGCGGCCTCGGTTGCCCGGTGCTGAGCTACCTGGCCGGGGCCGGTGTCGGCTGCATCACGATTGTCGACGCGGATGTGGTAGAAGAAAGCAACCTGCATCGCCAGCCGATTTACCCGATGTCAGACATTGGCCTGCCCAAGGCCGAAGCCGCGCGGCGCGCGCTAACCGCCTACAATCCGGAAGTCGAAATCCTGGCGGACGTTTGCCGGCTTGAACCGGCGAACACGGCAGCACTGTGCAAGGACGCTGACATTGTGATCGACGCCGCTGACAGCTTTGCCGTTACCTACACGCTATCCGATCATTGCCTGACATCCGGCCAGGCATTCGTGTCGGCATCCGGTCTGGGGTTTACCGGGTATGCCGGCGGGTTCTGCGGTGGCCGCGCGCCCAGCATCAGGGCCGTGTTCCCGGATTTGCCTTACTCTGCCTCAAACTGCGCAACAGCCGGCGTCAGCGGGCCTGCTGTGGGCGTTCTCGGGTCCCTGCAGGCACAGATGGTCTTGAGCTGCCTGCTGGGCCTGGAACCATCACCACTGGGCCGCATGATCAGCCTCGACCTGCGCCAGTTCACAACCTCCTCGTTCTCTTTTGTTGATGCCCCGGAACCAGATGACGGGTTTGGCTTTGTCTCCGTCGCCGACATCGCCGACAGTGATTTTGTGATTGATCTCCGCGATGTTGAGGAAGCCCCTGCCATCGTCACCACCGCAGCCCATCGTTCGACGGTTGATGACGTGGAAGCACTTGCCGGAAATGCCCGCGATCACCGCACAATCCTGTGCTGCCGCTCCGGCCTGCGGGCCTGGAACGCCGGTCTTCGCTTGCGCCAGGCCGGCTGCACCGACATTTCCCTGATCGCATTGGGGTAGCGCCGCATGAAACCGGTAGTGATTGTCATCGGCGGCACAGATTCCAGCGGCGGCGCAGGCATCTCCCGGGACATCGCCACACTCACCGAACTGGGGTGTGAGGCAAGAC
>JABDRA010000283.1 GCA_013041995.1 Anderseniella sp.
CCTGTTACCAAGCGCTCACGTGGACACCTTCAGCCGGGATAACCTGCCACCGTCCGACCAGTGGCCGGACTTCCTGCTCGACGGGTTCGACTACCCCGATCACCTCAATGCCGCAGTAGAGCTGACCGACAGGATGGTCGACCAGGGCTTTGGCGACCATGTGGCCCTGATCGGCAATGGCCGCCGGCGGACCTACAAGGAATTGTCCGACTGGACCAACCGCCTCGCTCATGCACTGGTTGAGGATTACGGCGTCAAGCCGGGTAACCGGGTGTTGATCCGGTCAGCCAACAATCCGGCCATGGTGGCGTGCTGGCTGGCGGCAACCAAGGCGGGAGCCGTGGTGGTCAACACCATGCCGATGCTGCGCGCCGGCGAACTGTCGAAAATTGTCGACAAGGCGCAGGTGAGCCTTGCCCTGTGCGACACCCGCATGATGGACGAGATCGTGGCCTGCGCAAAGGCATCGCCTTCCCTTGAGAAGGTGATCGGCTTCGACGGCACCGCCAATCATGATGCAGAGCTGGACCGCGCCGGCCTGGACAAGGCCGTCTCCTTCGACGCCGTACAGACCAGCCGCGACGACGTTGCCCTGCTCGGTTTCACCTCCGGCACCACCGGTGAGCCGAAGGCGACCATGCACTTCCATCGCGACCTGATGATCATTGCGGACGGTTATGCCAAAGAAGTTCTGGGCGTAACACCGGATGACGTGTTTGTCGGCTCGCCGCCGCTTGCCTTCACCTTCGGCCTGGGTGGACTCGCGGTGTTCCCGTTGCGCTTTGGCGCAACAGCGACACTGCTGGAAACCGCGTCACCGCCCAACATGATTGAGATCATCGAGACCTACAAGGCGACCGTGTGCTTCACCGCACCGACCGCCTATCGCGCCATGATGCGGGCCATGGACGAAGGTGCAGACCTGTCGTCCCTGCGGGTTGCCGTTTCTGCCGGGGAGACCCTGCCCGGCCCGGTATTCGAGGAATGGAAAGCCAAAACCGGCAAGGAAATGCTCGACGGCATCGGCTCGACCGAACTGCTGCATATCTTCATTTCCAATCGTTTCGGGTCAGCCGCACCAGCGCAGACCGGCACCCCCGTCACCGGCTACCAGGCCATCGTGGTTGACGAGGACATGGCCGAAGTGCCACGCGGCACGATCGGCAAGCTGGCCGTCAAGGGGCCGACCGGGTGCCGCTACCTGAACGATGACCGGCAGGCAAAATATGTGCGCGATGGTTGGAACCTGACCGGTGACAGTTTCATCCAGGACGAGGCAGGCGTCTTTCACTTTGCCGCGCGCAGCGACGACATGATCATCTCTTCCGGCTACAACATTGCCGGACCGGAAGTGGAAGCAGCACTGTTGTCCCACGCCGAGGTGGTCGAGTGTGCCGTCATCGGTGTGGCGGACGAGGATCGAGGCCAGATCGTGCAGGCACATGTGGTGCTGGCCGAAGGTGTCGGTGCAGATGAAGACTGCATCAAACGCCTGCAGGACCATGTGAAACAGACCATCGCACCGTTCAAGTATCCGCGCTCGGTTATGTTCACCAGTGCGCTGCCCAAGACACAGACCGGCAAGATCCAGCGCTTCCGCTTGAGAGGGAAATGACATGATGGAGTTTCTGCAACCGAAAGGCTGGAGACAACCAAAAGGCTATGCCAATGGCGTGGCAGCCGAGGGACGCATGGTATTTACCGGCGGCATGATCGGCTGGAACGCAGATGAAGTGTTCGAGAGCAAGGATTTTGCCGGACAGGCCGAACAGACACTGCGCAACATAGTTGCCGTGCTGGCTGAAGCCGGCGCACAGCCGGATCACATCGTGCGCATGACCTGGTATGTCACCAACAAGCAGGCATACCTAGCCTCCCAGCGCGAACTTGGAGCCGCCTACAAACAGGTCATTGGCCGGCATTTTCCGGCCATGGCGGTTGTCCAGGTGGTCGCACTTGTAGAAGACGACGCGATGGTGGAAATCGAGGCGACGGCAGTGGTGCCGCCCGCCGATCAATGATCACTTGAACGAGTTCAGATTACCATGTGGAAACCACCTGAAAAGATAAGATGGAGCCCGGACCCCGGCCACCTGCCCGACGCGGGAGAGCGCGCATCGTCAACGCTATTTTCCCCCTTGTCGTCAGGGCGGCTTGCGCTGCGCAACCGGACATGGGTGCCGGCGATGGTGCCGTGGCGGGCCACGGGAAATGGGTATGTGACGCCTGAAGTGCTGGACTGGTATGGCCGGTTTGCGCAGGGCCGTCCGGCAGCCATCGTGGTGGAGGCAACCGGTATCCGGGATGTGCCGTCGGGACCGTTGCTGCGCATTGGTCATGACCGGTTTCTGGACGGGCTTGAGCAACTGGTTGAGGTGGTTCACAAGCAAAGCGGCGGAACCACCAGGCTGTTTATTCAAATGATTGACTTCCTGGCGATAAAGCGGCGTCCCGACCGGACCAAATTCCTGGAGCGGTTTCTCACCATCACGCAGCCGCATCGCCAGTCACTCGGTATGAGCGAGGCGGAAGAGGCCGACATCCGCCGGGCCATGATCGCCATGACCGACGTTGAGCTGAAGCCGGTCCTGAATGTGCGCGAGTACGAGGCGCTGACAAAGGGCTACCGCGAACAGGTGAACGACATGCACCTGGATCACATCAAAGACCTGCCGAAGGTCTTGCCGGACCTGTTTGCCGAAGCGGCCAGCCGGGCCAGCCGGGCCGGATTTGACGGTGTCGAGCTGCACTACGCCCATGCCTACACCATGGCCTCGTTCCTGTCGGCCACCAACCGGCGTGATGACGGATATGGCGGCGCGGCGGATGCGCGGGTCCGCCTGCCGCTTGAGGTGTATCAAGCGGTACGTGCAGCCGTACCCGAAGACTTCGTAGTCGGCTCCAGATTCCTGGCATCAGAGGCGATCGAAGGTGGCAGCACACTTGAAGATGTCTGTCATTTTGCAACTGCTTTCGCCAGGGCGGGCATGGACTTCCTGTCGCTCTCGCGCGGCGGCAAATTCGATGACGCCAAGCAACCCAAGGTGGGAGCCGCCGCCTATCCCTATACCGGACCCAGCGGCTATGAGTGCATGCCGCAATACATCTCCGATGAGAAAGGCCCGTTTGGCCGCAACTTCGCAGCGACCCGGGCAATTCGCGAGGCCGTGCGAGAAGCCGGGTTTGAGACACCGGTGATCGCCGCAGGCGGCATACACAGTTTTGATATGGCGGAAGCCGCACTCAATGACGGGACCGCCGACATTATCGGTGCGGCGCGACAGACACTCGCTGATCCCGACTGGTTCAGGAAACTTGAAACCGGTCACGGCAGTGACATCAGGCTGTGTGAATAC
>JABDRA010000582.1 GCA_013041995.1 Anderseniella sp.
CAATTGACATGACGCGGGCAGTACTTTCATTTTTATTGTGACGTATTTACGGTTGGGTTTCCGTTGATCGCCTGACAAACTATTCCATATACGATATACGCTGAAACAGGGATGACAGCCAGAAACATGTCGCAAACGTGATGAATGCAAGCCTCGCCGCATTGTCAGAAACTGTTCTACCGAGTTTTTACAGGGAGATTGCGGCATGGAGCTAGTTTTGCTGCGTCATACCAAGCCGGACATTGCAGACGGTACCTGCTACGGCTCCACAGACCTGAAACCCGGTGCGAAATTTACCAGCGAAGCCGAGGCAGCCCTGAAAAACCTGCCGTGGAAGGCGGATCAGATCCTGTCCAGTCCGCTGGCCCGGTGCGCCAGACTGGCGGACCACATAAGTGCGGCACATGACACTGCTGCAGTGTTTCATGACGGCCTGAAAGAGATGGATTTCGGGGCTTGGGAAGGCCTGCGCTGGGATAATGTCCCGGTCGACGAGTTGAACCAGTGGGCCAACGACCTTTTACATGCCCGGCCCCACGGCGGGGAAAGCGTGCACCAGATGCAGCAGCGCGCCCTGTCAGTGCTGGAAGCGGAAGACGCCTGGCGTAATGACACCGCAACCCTGGTTGTCACCCACGCCGGCGTCATTCGCGCCGTGCTCGATCATGCAGGCGTGCGCGATGCCTGGGTCACCCAGACACCATATGGCGGCGGCTGGATGATCTCGGCAGATAAAACCGTCACGGCGCTGGGTTAGGCTACGCTTTCGTCCCAGCCGCTGATGGCCTTGACTTCGAGGAAGTCTTCCAGACCCCAATCACCGCCTTCACGGCCATTGCCGGACATCTTGTAACCGCCGAACGGACTGCCGCCGGGGCGTTGGGCGCCGTTCAGCAACACCATGCCGGCACGCAGTTCACGGGCGACTTTCTGGGCGCGTGCCTGATCACCCGACTGCACATAGGCCGCCAGACCATATTGAGTGTCATTGGCAATCTCGATGGCTTCTTCCTCGGTTTCAAACGGGATCATGGTCAGAACGGGGCCAAAAATCTCCTCGCGAGCGATTGTCATATCATTGTTGACGTCGGCAAACACGGTCGGGCGCACAAAATACCCACGGTTGAAACCCTCCGGGCGGCCGGTACCGCCGGCCACCAGTTTCGCACCTTCATCGATACCTTTCTGGATCAGTGTCTGCACCTTGTCGAACTGCATTTGCGAGATCAGCGGGCCGATATGATTGCCCTCTTCCGCCGGATCGCCGACCTTGCAGTTGTTTGCCGTTTCAGCGGCAATTTCGACAGCACTGTCATAGACGGAGCGCTCCACCAGCATGCGGGTCGGTGCGTTGCACGACTGGCCGGTATTGTTGAAGCAGTGCAGTGTTCCGCGCTTGACGGCTTTCGGTATATCAGCGTCTGCAAAAACGATGTTCGGCGATTTACCGCCCAGTTCCAGCGTAACCCGCTTGACCGTTTCAGCAGCGGCCTTTTGTACGGCGATGCCAGCGCGGGTAGAGCCGGTAAACGACATCATGTCGATATCAGGATGGCGTGACATGGCTTCACCCACGGTTGGCCCGTCACCATTGACAAGGTTGAAGACACCTTCCGGAAAACCTGCCTCATGCATGATTTCGGCAAACACGATGCCGGACATGGGCGAGATTTCCGAGGGTTTCAGAACAACCGTGCAGCCCGCTGCGACGGCCGGAACCACCTTGAGGCAGATCTGGTTCATCGGCCAGTTCCATGGTGTGATCAGACCGCACACACCGATCGGTTCATGGGCAATGTGCTCGGTCGGCACTTTCTCGCTCAACGGCGCATCAAACTCGAAATTCTTGAGCGTGCGGATAAATGACTTGATATGCCCCCAGCCGGCACCTGCCTGCTGCTGTGTGGACATGGTGATCGGTGCACCCACCTCGCTGGAGATAATCTTGGCCATGTCGCCAGAGCGCTTTTCGTAAACTGTCAGCAGTTTTTCCAGGAATTCCAGGCGTTCTTCGCGACTGGTTTTGCTCCAGGTCTTGAAAGCTTTGCGCGCAGCGGCAACAGCAGCATCAACATCTGCAGCAGAGCCCAGCGAGATGGTTGCAAATGCGGTCTCGTCTGCCGGGTTGATCACTTCCAGATCGTTTGCCTTGGCGGGCGCAACCCATTTTCCGTCAATATAAAAATCTGTCTTGCGAAGCATTTGAAACTTACCTCTTGAGCGTTGTTGACTGCGTCAGGAATTCATCATGTCACAAGTAGCCGTGCAAGTGCGCGCTTACAAGCCCCTCGTCTTCATTGCCGTCATGCAATTTCCTGCATGAACAACCAGGGCGTGTGACGGTTGCAACCAAGGGATAAACCGGCCCTGGAGCGACATGGGTTCAATTGAACCCATAAAGTTGCTCTAGCACTTTGGAAACGATCAGTATGGTTTGTGATTGACTCAATCAAAAACCATACTGATCTATGCGTGTCCGACCATATAGATGCGGGCCAGTTTCAACCAGTGCACCAGCCCCGCGAACGGCTGCGATTTACCGACCGAACGATCCTGGCTGACCACCATCGAGGTATCGGCGAGTACACCATAGCGCTGGTTTACGTGCGCCAGCAGCGCAGCCTGGCGATCATACATATGCACCACGGGACAAGCCTTGCCGTTTCGAACCCTGATTGCTCCGTCCGGATCGATCACCATGTCCGTGCCCCGATAAACATTGGCCACGAATTCGTGGTTCGGCACTGCTTCACAAGATCCCGCCATACGCGAATGGGCAATCAGGTTGGTCGAAATATTGTCGAGACCGGTTGTGTGCTTGGTCCATTCGTGTGTGGTCAGTGCAATGTTCAGCTTGGCCCGGCACATTCTCTCTATGCCGGCAGGAGTTCCTGCAATCACTCCCCCGTTCACGATCGGCTTGCCTTTCAGGCTTTTCCGAAGTGCGCCGGGCAGCATGGCCCAGGCCCAGCGGCCGTTGATGGTGCGCAACGTCCAACTCGATGTATCGTTATTTTCGGCGAAAACAGTCAGATCGTTTTGCGGCAGGCCATCAAAGGGATCTGCCTGGAACACCACATCACGGCTATCCACCAGGAGTAGCTGCTCGATACCTGACGGCATGTGTTTCAGTATTTCAAGATAGTACTCAAGCCTGGCCAGGGCCGGATAGGGTCGGTAACCGGTGCTTTCAGAAACCGGAAAAATCGTCACGTCTTGATCTGCAAAGACCTGTTCAAATCCACTGTCGGCATGAGCTGCAATGACAAGATGCGCGTTCGAGTGTTCGCGAAGTGAATTAACCAGAGGTCTCAACAAGTTGGCCGGGTAACCGGTAGCGACAGTGACAACACATTGGTTGGTTTCTCGATTCCCCCAAGTCAACTTGTTGCCTTGAGGATCAGAGATTCGCGCTACCCATTGCGCGAAGTTATCTGACATTTCCTGCTCAGGCATCAAGTCTCTCCATGCATAACCCGTATGCAAACATACAACTTCTAGATTGGCGATACCGGGCAAGTCAATGTCCAGCACAACCTGTATCAGTTCAAATCCACTTGACAACCGCCTGGTGAACACCCTGAACTCGCGATGTCGCCATATGCGGGAGGTTCACCATGCCAGCCAGCTTGTCTTCATCTCAAATAGCCTCCTACAGGAATGATGGTTTTGTATTCCCTGTTGACGTGATGTCGCCCAGTGAGGCCAGGGTCTTGCGGTCTCGCATTGAAGATCTGGAGCAAACCTACCCGGATGGATCACTGCCACAGCCGATTTCTCAGTACTTTCGCGTTGGTGCCCATGTGGTGATTCCGTTGATGGCTGAGATTGCAAGAACGCCGGCCGTGCTTGATGCTGTCGAGTCGATCCTCGGACCTGACCTGCTGGTCTGGTCATCTGAACTTTTCATCAAGGAGCCAAACACCCGTAAAATTGTCTCGTGGCATCAGGATCTTACCTATTGGGGGATGGGCGAAACGGATGACCAGCTGACCGCCTGGATTGCCCTGTCACCGGCAACGCCACAATCGGGCTGCATGAAATTCGTGGCCGGTTCCCACAACAACCGCATCGTGGAGCATCGCGACACGTTTCACGAAGACAACCTTTTATCGCGCGGTCAGGAGATCGCCGTGGATGTTGATGAAGCGACCGCAACGAACATTGTCCTTGAGCCCGGCCAGATGTCCCTGCACCATGGCCGGATGTTTCATGCGTCGGGTCCAAACGGCTCCGATGACCGGCGCATCGGGTGCGCCATCCGTTATGTGACACCGCGCGTGAAACAACTGGTGGCGGAACGCGACTACGCCATGCTGGTGCGCGGCTGTGACAGCGAGCGCAACTGGATCAATGTTGCAGCCCCGTCAGAGCCATTCGGCGATGGCGCAATGGCGCTCTACAGCCGGATCAGGAGCGACCAGTCGGTTGCACTCGCACAGGGAGCCAGGCAGCAGGTTGGCCTTTATGCAGATGCAGCAACAGGAGATAGTGTGTCATGAACGAGCAAACACCCACGGTAGAATTCACGGAAATGAAACACGGCACCCGCGATGAGTATCTCATGCTGCGGGAGATGGAACAGGCACACGTGAAGCTGACGCCGGACCGCATTTTGAAAGCCCTGCGCGACCAGCAAGACGAGACCATCGAAGGGTACAAGATCACCCGGCTGGAACATGGCCTGCAGTCTGCCACGCGTGCGTGGCGTGACGGAGCAGACACTGACTGGGTGGTGGGCGCTGTCCTGCATGACATTGGTGACGGACTGGCACCGCAAAATCATGACGAGTTTGCCGCTGCTATCGTGCGTCCGTTTCTCAGGGAGGAAGTGACATGGTGCGTTCACCATCATGGTGCATTCCAGATGGTATACTACGCACATCACTATGACTGGAACCAGTTTGAGCGGGAAAAATTCGCCGGTGAACCCTACTTTCAGTCATGTGTCGATTTCTGCGAGTTCTGGGATCAGGCGAGCTTTGACCCCGATTACGACACACTGCCGCTGGAGTTCTTCGAGCCCATGATACGGGAAGTATTCGCCCGGCACCCGTATGCGGAAGCCACCGTGCAACCCGGTGTGAAAAGCCCGCTGCGCGATGAGGCTGTTTCGGCGCTACGCGCTTCAGCATAAAGCGGTACCAGGAAGCTGCCTCATACACACATGCAACCAACGCATGATGTCTGCAGTTGATAGCAAGGCGGACATCCGGCTGTTTGGATTCGATGTCGGCTAGTGACCCAGGCTGTGTAAAAACGCTCACTGGGCTGGCCACTATGATGATGTGGTGGGTCTGGATTGTCTTGACG
>JABDRA010000588.1 GCA_013041995.1 Anderseniella sp.
CCTTCAACACGGCCTGGACGTCGTTGCTCTCACGCGCCCGGCGGAACAGGTCGTCACGGCGTTCACGCTTTTGATCGGCAATCGTCTGGCCGGGTGCGGCTGATGTAGACACCGAAACAATCCAGCGGTTTCCTGTCCAGGCCTCAAGGCGGCGGGAAAGTTCATTTGCAATACCGGCCGGCGCATCAGGCAACAGGGACAGTTCAATACGGCCGGTGCCGATTGACACCGGCAACACGTGACGCTCGAGCTCACGGACCAGTTTCACGTCCCGCTTGCTGGAGACATAGGCAACCAACTCGTCAAACGACGCAAACCCGGCCGGCGGCGGCGGCTGACTGGCCTCACTGTTGTCGTCATCGGACGAGACCGGCTTGAGTTGCGTTGCGGCCATCGTCGGCGCATGGCTTACAGGCGGTGAGCCAGGCACCTGCGCAGGTGCCGGTGAATTTGCAACGGAAGACCCTGCCTCGTCGATTGAGGCGGCAGAAGGCCCTGTGTCGAGAGAGGGACGTGCGGTTTTGGCAGCATCTGCTTCCTTTATGATGCGAGCCAGTTCTTCAGGCGCCGGCATGTCAGCGACATGAGCCATCCGGATCAGCAGCATTTCCGCCGCCATCAGGGCATTGTTTGCCCGCGAGACCTCTTCCATACCCTTCAGCAGCATCTGCCAGCTACGGGCCAGTACCGGCATGGCGAGCTTGTCGGCAAATTCCTTGCCCCTGGTCCGCTCGGCTTGTGAGACAGCGGCGTCATCAGCCGATTTTGGCGACACCTTCAGCTTGGTGACCCAATGCACAAAGCCGGCCAGGTCAGCCATGATCACTTCCGGATCCGCCCCCAGATTATGCTGCGCTTCAAGTTCATCCATGGCCGCGGCGGCATCGCCGCGCATGACGGCTTCAAACAGGTCAATGATGCGGGCCCGGTCAGACAGGCCCAGCATGGACTGTACATCGTCGGCGCGAACCTCATCGGTTCCATAGGCAATGGCCTGGTCGAGCAGGGACAGGCCATCGCGAACCGACCCTTCGGCAGCGCGGGCAATCATGCCCAACGCCTCGGTCTCGGCCTTGACGCCTTCCAGATCCGAAATCCGCTGGAAATGTTCAACCAGCAGTCCGGCCTCAAGACGGCGCAGGTCGAAGCGCTGACAGCGCGACAGAACCGTCACCGGCACCTTGCGGATTTCGGTGGTGGCGAAAATGAATTTTACGTGCGGCGGCGGCTCTTCGAGGGTTTTCAACAAGGCGTTGAAAGCCGCCGTGGACAGCATATGCACCTCGTCGATGATGTAGACCTTGTACCGCGCCGATGCCGGCTTGTACTTCACTGCATCATTGATTTCGCGGACATTGTCGACGCCGGTATGGGATGCTGCGTCCATCTCGATCACATCCACATGACGTGATTCCAATATGGCGTCGCAATGTTCGCCCTTCACCGACAGGTCAACGGACGGGCCGGTATCCTCGCCGGCTTTCTGGAAATTCAAAGCCCGTGCAATAAGCCGGGCCGTGGTGGTCTTGCCGATCCCGCGAACGCCGGTAAGCATATAAGCCTGGGCAATACGGCCGGACGCAAATGCGTTGGTGAGTGTGCGCACCATTGCATCCTGACCGATCAGGTCCTCGAATGTCTGCGGACGATACTTGCGCGCCAGCACCCGGTAGGGCGTGTTGGGATTTGTGGTATCTTGTGATGTTTCAGACATAACCTGCCGGTTTGCCGGCGTTGAGCCGCTTATCAAGTGGGAGGCTGGACGGGCAACCCGAACCAAACTCACTAGGGCTGCTTCCTTCCGGACCTGACCCGGTTGGCGAGCGATGCGTCTGCTGCCAACCTCCCACCCCTTATATCGGACGGATTGAGGCGCGATGCAAGAGGACAAGTCCCATGAAACAATACGAAGTAATACGGCAAAGGCCTTGCCAGCAATGCAGGTGCATGGCACACCCCGAACAGTTGCAGGTGCTTTCACCCCATCAATTGATACGACACTCAACAAAGGCGTGCTTATGGCCAGGACCCAACCGGCATTCATGGATGGTAAACTTGACCGTTTGTCCGGACACCGCAG
>JABDRA010000589.1 GCA_013041995.1 Anderseniella sp.
ATGCGTTCCGGGGCCAGCGCCACGCCAAAGCGGACATGCACTTCGCCGACGCCCTTGGGCCGCAGGGACAGATACCAGACATGGTCGGGAGCCAGCACGTACATATGCGCCGGAAACACGGTCGGCATGATGGTGGTATGGCGCCAGCGGCCTTCGAGATAGTCGTTGGCGTCTGCCGCCAGGCCGTAAGTCGCGGTTTCGCCCTTGGTGAAGGTCTGCCAGGTAAAATGCGGGCTTACCTTGTCCGGAAACACCGTATCATCGAGCCCGATCCACTGGCCGACGGTCGCCTTGTGCGCAACTGGCAGATGATAGCCTTCCATGAAGTTCTCGGTCAGCAGCTTCCAGTTGGTCTGCCAGACATGGTCCTGAGTTTCGCACGGCACATACCTGTCCATCCGGAACTGCGCGACCAGATCATTCATCGGTGCCAGCAATTGCGCCACCGGTGCTGCATCCTGGTTCAGCGTGATGTAAATCCAGCCGTTCCAGATCTCGGTGCGGATTTCCGGCAGGCAAAAGTCTTGTCTATTGAACACTTGCGACCTGTCCATCTGCGATGCACCGCGCAACGACCCGTCCTGGCCGTAGGTCCAGGCATGGTAGGGGCAGACGATGGTTCTGGTGTTGCCTGAGCCTTCCAGCAACTGCATCATGCGGTGGCGGCACACATTGGAGAAAGACCGGATCGCCCCGTCTTTCTGGCGAATGCAGAACACCGGCTGATCGCCGATGGAAAACGTCACATAGTCGCCGGGCTCAGGGATATCTGCCGCCAGGCCGGGACAGTGCCATTCGCGTTCAAAAAGTTCACGCAGCTCAAGCTTCAGCATCTCCGGATTGGTGTAAATCTCAGGTGGCGAGCTGAATGCCTCATCGAGCGGGCTCGCCGCTGTGTCCTGCAATTTTCCAAGTGCATCTTGAAGAGCCATATGAACATCCTTTAATCAATCAGGAATGACCGCTGTAACCTCGATTTCAACTACCCATTCAGGCCGGGCCAGCGCCGGCACAACAAGGCCGGTGGAGCACGGAAACACCCCTGCCAGCCACTTGCCCATTTCTTGATATACCGCCTCGCGATAGCGAATGTCTGTCACATAAACGACAATTCGGCAGATATGAGCGAGCTCGGAACCGGCCTCTTCCAGCAGCATCTTGATGTTTTCCATGGCCTTTGCCGTCTGTTGGCCGGCATCTCCGGCATGCACGCTCTCGCGGCTGTCCAGGTCCTGAGCCACCTGGCCGCGCAGAAACACCATGGTGCCGCGCGCCACCACGCCCTGCGACAGATCGTTGGACAAGTTCTGCTCAGGATACGTATCCTTGGTATTGAAAGGTCTGATGCGCTGGTGCACGGGCATTGGCTGGTTCTCCTGGTTCCACTTTCCGTGTATTAATTCCACAATCTGCACGTTCCACAAGCAGGTTTTATCGAACCAGAAAGAATACTGTGTCGAAGCTGAAAACATCCCCGCCACAGGTCACCATCATTGGTGCCGGGATCATCGGAATGTCGACTGCGGTGTTCCTGCAGCGTGAAGGATATGCGGTTACGGTAATCGACAAGGTCCCGCCGGGCGAAGGTGCGTCTTTCGGCAATGCCGGCGGTGTCGTGGTGTCCGGTATTGTGCCGCCCGTCCATGCGGGCATGCTGTTGAAAATACCCGGATGGCTGCTGGACCCGAAGGGCCCGGTCACAGTGCACTGGCGCCATTTGCCTGCAGCACTGCCATGGCTGTTGGCTGTCGGCCGCAACGCATTGCCTGACCGGGTGAAAAAGATCACCGACGCGCGCGCGCAACTCGGCATGCGGGCGCTGCAGGATCATCGCGCCATCCTGGCCCATGCCGGTGCGTCCGACCTGTTGGAGATGGACGACGGATTGCATCTCTACAGCACCCGAAGACAGTATGATGACAATGCCGGGTGGCGGGCCCTGCGCGCCAAATACGGTTATGATGGCCGCGAACTCAGTGGCGACGAGGCCCGCGAAATTGAGCCGGATCTTACACCGGATATCTACAAGGCAGTGTTCTGGGATGGTTGGCACCGGATTGTCGATCCGTTCGAGATGGTGCAGAAACTGGCGGAACAGGTGCTTCGCGATGGCGGCAACATCGTGCAGGACGAAGTCATCAGCATAGACCAGGACGGAACCCGGGCCACCCGGCTGCATCTGATGAATGCCGGAGAACAGATAGTGCAAAACCTGTGCGTGTGTGCCGGCGCCTGGTCCCATGAACTTGCCCGCATGCTGGGCTCGAAAGTGTTGCTGCAGGCAGAGCGCGGCTATCATGTCATCATGAAAGACCCCGGTGTCAGGCTCGGCCGGGCAGTCACCCATGCTGCCCAACCCGGTGCCGTGACACCGCACCATGACGGCATCAAAATCGCCGGGTCCGATGAAATTGCCGCAAATGACGCTCCGGCAGACTGGCGCCGGGCTGATCAGATGCATGTCTACGGCAAGCGGGTATTGCCGCAATTACGGGATATAAACGGAACCGAAACGAAATGGATGGGCCGCCGACCGAGTACGCCGGACTCACTGCCGGTTATTTCTCCGTCTCCGAACCTGGTCAATGTGTGGTATGGCTTCGGCCATGGCCATATGGGGTTGAGCTGGGGGCCAACGACAGGCCGTATGATCGCCGACATGATAACCGCACGTACCAGCAATACCGATCCCGCACCCTTTCTTATCAACCGGCCAATGTAATCAGGCCCAGGACCCAAGATGCGCACTGAAACTCCACCAACCATTCGCCTGAAAGACTACAAGCCGTCAGACTATCTGATTGACCATGTGTCGCTTGTTGTCGCCCTTGAGCCGGCAGCAACGAGCGTTGTCTCGGTTTTGAAGATGCGGCCCAATCCGGCCTCGAAGACCGTAAACGCGCCCCTGCGTCTGGACGGGCAGGCACTGGAGCTCAAATCCGTTGCCATCAATGGCGATACAATCGGCACCAACCGCTACACTGTCTCTGCCGACCAACTGGTCATTGATGACGTGCCCGAAGGCCCGTTCGAGCTGACAATCGAAACGCAATGCAATCCGGATGCAAACACGGCGCTGTCGGGCCTGTACCGCTCCAACGGGGTTTATTGCACCCAATGTGAAGCAGAAGGCTTTCGCCGCATCACCTATTTCCTGGATCGGCCGGATGTGCTGGCAACCTACCGGGTTCGTGTTGAAGC
>JABDRA010000287.1 GCA_013041995.1 Anderseniella sp.
GTGTTTGACGGTGCATCGTTCGTGTTGAATTCCGACCGTTCACTGGCCTGCCAGATGCCGGAATTTGAAGAAGCGACACTGCTCACCGAATGGACCCGTGGCCCCGACGGCTGGGTATGCGCCAAGGCCGATACCGCCCGGCAATTGCTGGGTTATGAGGAAATCTGGCATGCCTGCGTGCTGGGCACACGCGATTACGTGCGCAAGAACCGCTTTGAAAGCGTTGTGCTTGGAATGTCCGGCGGCATCGATTCCGCCGTGGTTGCGGCAATGGCGGTCGACGCACTGGGGGCGGACAAGGTTCACTGTGTCATGTTGCCTTATGACTACACTTCATCCGACAGTCTCGAAGATGCCGAAGCCTGCGCCAGGGCGCTCGGTGCGCGGTATGACATTGTGCCGATTTCCGAACCGGTCACAGGTTTTCTGAATTCACTCGGACCGATGTTCGAAGGCACGACGGAAGGCGTCACGGAAGAAAATATCCAGTCGCGCACCAGGGGTGCCATCCTGATGGCGATCTCCAATAAATTTGGGTCCATGGTCCTGACCACCGGCAACAAGTCGGAAATGTCGGTCGGATATGCCACGCTTTACGGCGATATGAACGGCGGTTTCAACCCGATCAAGGATGTCTACAAATCGGGTGTCTACGCACTGGCAAGCTGGCGCAACCAGTCAGATGGCACTGGCCTCAAAGGCCCGGCTGCCCGCGTCATCCCGGAACGCATCATCACCAAGGCTCCGTCGGCGGAACTCAGGCCAGATCAAACCGATCAGGATTCTCTGCCGGAGTATGATGTGCTGGATGATATCCTGGACGGACTGGTGGAGCATGAGACGTCGCTCGTCGACCTCGTCGCGAAGGGGCATGATCCGGCTGTGGTCGAACGCATTCAGCACCTGCTCTATATTGCAGAGTACAAACGCCGCCAGGCCGCACCGGGTGTGAAAATCACCCGCCGGGCTTTCGGCAAGGAACGCCGCTACCCCATCACCAATGGTTTCCGGGACAAGGCCTGAAATCTGATCTAGCGAATGATTTTTATGATTCCGGGGTTTTTCTCGCGGTACAGCATTGCCGGACGGTGGGCCCCTTCAACCCGCTTTTCGCCGGTTTCTTCCAGCACATCCAGCGCCAGCACCCACTTGCGGAAATTTCGTTTATCCGGAGTTTCGCCCTTGATGATTTCGTAGACCATCTGAAGGTTACTGAGTGTGAACTCCGCCGGCAGCAGACAGAATGCAAGTGTCGTATAATCTAGCTTGGCCTTCAGCCGCGCATGAGCCGCCTGCAGGATTTTGTCATGGTCAAAGGCCAGTTTCGGCAGGTCAGCAAAGGCAAACCACTGCGCACTGGCTGCGTCAGTTGACGCGAGCAAAGCGTGCTCGTCAGCCGGCACCAGTGCGAAATAGGCAACACTCACAACCCCTCCTCTCGGATCGCGGCCAGGGTCACCGAAGCTTCCAAGTTGCTCAAGATATACACCGCGTACACCGGCTTCTTCAGCCAGTTCCCGCGCCGCACATTGATCCAACCCCTCATTGTCATTCAGAAAACCGCCGGGCAGTGCCCAGTTGCCCTTGAACGGCTGAGAGGCGCGTTCAATCAACAACACATTCAACACATCCTCGCGAATGGTGAAAACCACAATGTCTGTCGCAACGTGAAAACTGGCCGGTGTGCTCATGGATCACATATACCCAACAGTAAGTGTCTTGACAACACTAACATGTAAGTGTATTTATTACACTAACAATCGAGAAGGAGATGAACCATGCTGATCAGACGCTACAAGGGTTCACCGGATACGCACATCATCCAGTTCGAAAACGGCAAGGTCAAACGCCATGGCCGGGGCTTGAGTTTTTTCTACATGCCCGTCACGACAGTGCTGATGGAAGTTCCAATGGTGAGCCAGGACGTTCCATTCGTCTTCACAGAAACAACCATTGATCACCAGGAAGTCGCCTTGCAGGGCGTCATGACCTACCGCGTCAGTGACCCGCTTCTGGTGACCAATTCTCACGATTTTACAATCGGTTATCACACCAAGGTGCCGCATGGCGACGGACAGGAAAAACTCACCATGCGGCTGGTCAACGCCGTGCAAGGCACTGCCCGCAGGGTCATTGCCGACATGACCCTGGAGCAGGCACTGGCTGCAGCAGCCAACTTGTCAATCATTGTCACTGAAGCCGTATCGACCCATCAGGCGCTGTCAGACGCCGGTATCATGGTCGAAGCTCTGCATTTCAGCAGTGTCCGGGCC
>JABDRA010000602.1 GCA_013041995.1 Anderseniella sp.
TGTATTCCGGCACCTGGCCGACGGCCGATCCCATGCCGCGTTCACTCATGCCGTGCGGGCAGCCGAAGTTGAGTTCGATACCGTCAGCACCGGTTTCCTCGACCAGCGGCAAAATCGCTTTCCAGGCCGCCTCTTCGCACGGCACCATGATGGAAACGACCATGGCGCGGTCAGGCCAGTCCTTCTTGACCTGCTTGATCTCGCGAAGATTGACGTACAGATCCCGATCCGTGATCAGTTCGATATTGTTGAGGCCCAGCAAGCGGCGGTCAGCCCCCCAGATCGCGCCGTAACGCGGTCCGTTGACATTGACCAGTGGCGGTCCTTCCTCGCCAAGGGTCTTCCACACCACGCCGCCCCAGCCGGCCTTGAAGGCGCGCTCGACATTGTAGGCCTTGTCGGTCGGCGGCGCAGACGCCAGCCAGAACGGATTTGGTGATTTGATACCGGCGAAAGTGTTTGTGATGTCAGCCATGGTACTCTCTCCTTTGACGCGCCTTTATCAAAGTCGCGCTACTGTTTGAGTGTGTCGTTGATCGCTTCCGCTGCGTCCCGGCCCTGGGCAACCGCCGTAACAGTCAGGTCATCGCCATTGGTCGTGCAATCGCCGCCGGCCCAGATTTTTTCAGCGGATGTGCGGCCATTCGCATCCGTCGCAATGCGTCCGCCGTCAAGCTTGATCGGCGAACCCAGACCCGACGCCTCAAGCGTCTGGCCGATGGCAACCAGCACCTGGTCCGCCTCGATCGTCATAGTCTCGCCGGTACCGGCCAGCTTGCCGCTGTCCTGCGATGTATATTCCAGGGTTACAGATTGCAGCTTGCCGTCCGCGACATTGACTTTTTCCGGCTGCAGCCAATGCCGGATGACGACACCGCGCGACGTGGCAAGGTCCTGTTCGAAAACCGACGCGTTCATCTGGTCCTTGCCCCGGCGATAGCAGATCGTCACGTCTTCTGCCCCAAGCAGCTTGGCCTGCACGGCTGCATCAATCGCCGTCATGCCACCGCCGATAACCACGATCCGACGGCCGACAGCAATGTCCGACTTGTCCGCCGACTGTCGTAGTCCGGCAATGAAATCCACCGCATCCACAACACCGTCTGCATCGGCCCCATCCATCTGCAACGCATTCACACCGGCCAGTCCGAGCCCAAGGAAGACCGCATCATAGTCCAACTGCAATTGCTGCAGTGAAATGCCTTCGCCGAGTTTCTGACCGTACCGGATATCGATGCCGCCTATGGACAGCACGAAATCAACCTCGCGCTGGGCAAAGCCATCAACCGTCTTGTAGGCAGCAATACCGAACTCGTTCAGGCCGCCGGGTTTCTCCCTGGCTTCGAGGATTTCAGCATCGTGCCCATGCATCGCCAGGCGATGCGCACACGCCAGGCCTGCAGGCCCTGCCCCGACCACGGCGACTTTCTTGCCTGACGCCGCAGCGCGTTTGTAAATTTCAGTGCCGCTGTCCATTGCATGATCGGTTGCGTAGCGTTGCAGCAAGCCGATCTTGACAGGCTTTCCCTCAGCCACTTCCCGGACACACACCTGCTCGCACAAGGTTTCGGTAGGGCAGACCCGTGCGCACATACCACCCAGAATATTCTGGTCAAAAATGGTTTCGGCCGAGCCTTGCGGATTGCCGGTTGATATCTGCCTGATGAACATCGGGATGTCGATTGACGTCGGGCACGCGGTCACGCACGGCGCGTCATGGCAGAAATAGCATCGGTCCGCAGCAACTACCGCTTCGTGGGTACTGAGGGGTGGATGCAGGTCCTGAAAATTGTCCTCGATGTCAGATGCACCCAGCCTGCCTGCAACAACGCCGCTCATATGCTGTTTGCTGTTCAATGGACTCACTCCCTGGCCTCTGGTTTGATCTTTGTCGGTGCGGCCTGACCTGTCAGGCTGATCAAGTCAGGTTATGCAAGTTCAAAAAATTTATCAATTGGTAAATTTTCCTGTCGTTATCCACACCCTCCACTTGCCCAAACTGCAAGGAGTGCGTATCCACTTCCTCCAGACAGTCTGTGTTCCTGCCCCGTTCAAAAAGGTTTCTTTCATGACGTCACCGGTAACCGTGATCGACCACCCCCTTGTGCTGCACAAGCTGTCCCTGATGCGGGACAAGACGACACCGTCTGCCGTGTTTCGCAAACTGTTGAACGAAATATCACTGCTGCTGGCCTATGAGGTTTTGCGGGATTTGCCGCTAACCACATGCACCATCGAGACACCCATTGAATCCATGGAAGCGCCTTTCCTGGCCGGAAAGAAGCTATGCCTGGTCTCCATTCTGCGCGCCGGCAACGGCCTGCTGTCGGGCATGATGGACCTGGTCCCGTCCGCCCGCGTCGGCCACATCGGGCTGTATCGCGATCCCAAGACACTCAAGGCCGTTGAATACTACCTGAAGCTGCCAGACGAGATTGAAAGCCGTCCGGTGATTCTGGTCGACCCGATGCTGGCAACCGGCAATTCCGTTTCAGCAGCCATTGACCGCCTCAAGCAGGCCGGCGCGAAGGACATTCGTTTCATGTGCCTGCTGTCTGCACCGGAAGGCATCGAGGCCTTGTCAACCAGGCATCCCGACGTACCGATCTTTACCGCGGCCATCGACAGCCACCTCAATGATCACGGGTATATCGTGCCGGGTCTGGGAGATGCAGGTGATCGCATGTTCGGCACCAAGTAGGCCGCCGGCGTGCCCAAACTACCATTGCCGCAGTGACCCCGGTCCGTCAGGCAGAAGTAGTGACTTCAGCCGCTACGGTCGGCACCGAAACCGGCAGTCCTTCGGTTGAGCAATCCAGGTTTCGCAGCAGCCCGTCTTTCAGACCGTAGACCCAGCCATGGATACGCAATGGTTTGCCACGCCGCCATGCCGACTGGATGATTGGGGTTCGCGCCAGGCTCGCGACCTGGGACTGAATGCTCAATTCACACAGCCTGTCCTGCCTCAATTGCCCATCGTCTATTCCGGCAAGTTCCGGCGCACTGACATCGGCCACATCCCGGATGGGCTGCAGCCAGTGATCAATAATACCGTGGCGATGCCCGTCCATGGCAGCACGGATGCCACCGCAACCATAGTGGCCGCACACGATGATGTGCTTGACCTCCAGTGTCTCGACGGCGAACTCCAGAACCGAAAGCAGGTTCAGATCTGCCCGGTGTACGAGATTGGCGACATTGCGATGTACGAACACTTCACCGGGCTCCAGCCCGGTAATGACATTGGCAGGCACCCGGCTGTCTGAACATCCGATCCACAGATAGTCGGGCCGTTGCAGGCTGGAAAGCCTGTCGAAATATTCCGGATCTTCGCGGTGCTTCGCTGTTGCCCAGCGAACATTGTGATCCAGCAGATCAGACAGCATCGCCCAACTCCTGAAGAGTGATGCCCCTGCGGGTTGCCATCTGCTTCGCCATGTTGCGTATATCATCCGCCGTCAGCCGTACACGCGCCAACGGCAGTATAATCGCATTCTCAAGTGTCAGATGATTTCGCTCATTCTCTGCAAAGCGGTGTAACAGTTTGCCAAGGGAAGATGTCACCCCGGTCGCAGCTTTACCGGCAAGCACCTTGCTCAGGCCTTCTGTAATGAGCTTGGCATCCAACCGGTCTGCCGCATGCTCCTGGGTCAACTGACCAATCACATCATCAATCCGGTCTTCCGGTTCCGCCCGCCTGCGCAGCAGGGGAAACAGATCGTGTTCCTCGTCTTGCATATGCGGCGCGAAATCCACTCTCAGAAATCGCAGAACCGCCTCTATCATATGCCGGTCAGGACGCTCCTGATCAGCAATCTCGTCCAGAGCGTTACACAGAACACGTTGCCGAAAATGCTCCGCAAAAATGTAATCAAGCGGTTCGGCAAGTTGCGATGACGGGGGCGCATTGCCAAGCGCCTCCAGTGCCAGAACCTCCTTCTCCTCCTGTTTTTTCATTTTCGTTTCCTCCTGTGGACTGTCTCGCCAGGCGTGTCAGACTGCTAAATAAAGAGACGTGAAAACAATTTCTTAGGTCTCAGTTCTGATTCAACACAATAACCTGAAACGCTCTATTGAACCAGAAAACCGTGCGATGCCTCCATGTCGATACCCTGTATGTCCGCCTTACCTGCAAGAATGGAAATGTACTGCGCCACAGCCTTTGACCAGGCCGTTGCATCAAGCCATGCAGCTATGCGAGCCTGCACGTGTTCAAAGGGAAGTTGTTCGCCGTCAATCTTGCGGTCGACCACGACCAGATGAAAACCGAAACGGCTTTCAATCAGCTTTGGTTCAGTGTTCCCGGCGGTCATGGTTTCCAATGCGCGTTCAAACTCCGACACCGTCGATCCGGTTGTGAGCTGCCCCAGATTGCCGCCCTGCTGGCCTGACGGACAATCCGAAAACTCTTCAGCGGCACCGGTGAATTCTTCCGGATGCAAGGCCAGATGAGTCGCCAGATTTTCGGCCTTGCCGCGCACCGCATCACGGGACTTGACATCGGTACTTTCGACAGCAAACAGAATGTGGCGCGC
>JABDRA010000610.1 GCA_013041995.1 Anderseniella sp.
GCCAAAAAGTACTCAACCCTGTATGCTCACATGAGCAAGACCGCCAAGCTGAAAAAGGGCCAGAAAGTCCGCCAGGGTCAGGTCATCGGTTATGTTGGCACAACCGGCCGGTCCACCGGCCCTCACCTGCACTATGAAGTGCGTAAAAGCGGGCGCCCGATCAACCCCCGTCGGGTGCAGGTTGCATCTTCCGGCGCGAAGTTGAGCGGCAAGGATCTGCGGGCCTTCAAGCAGCAGAAGAGGAAGGTTCTGGCTCTCATGCAGGAAGCACCGTCCTCAGTTCAGATCGCCCAGGTCAACGGACAATAAGCACCGTATCGGTCCAGATCAGCTTTATGGGTTCAGCCGAACCCATGTTGCCCTGACGGGTTTGTCACGCCTTATAGCCCTTCACTCATGGTCCATTGCAACGGCTTGCCGTCGCGCAGGCCCGAAACTTCGACCTGTTCACCGGCTTGCCTGCCGGCCATGACAGACAGCCAGTCCTGCGGTTTCCGGATGCGTCTGCCATTTGCCAGGTAGACAACATCTCCCGTCCTGAGCCCTGATTTGTCCCCGGCAAGTCCCGGCACGATTTTCACCACCAGCACACCCTGGCGGCCTGCTTCGCCGCTGGCTGGAACAGACCGCAACAACACCCCTGTTCTGGCTGGAACAAACCGGCCCGTACTGGCAAGAGCGTCAGCAATAACCTGAACCAGCTTTGCATCCACCGCAAAATTGACCCCTATGTTTGCATCTGACTGTTTGGTGAAGATGGCTGACAGCATTCCGGTAAACCGGCCCTGCATGTCCACCAGTGCGCCACCTGACATGCCGGGGTTCACCGCAGCATCCGTCTGGATAAAGTCTTCAATGGCATTGAAGCCGACACCGGCCCGGTTCACCGCTGATACCCGGCCGCAACTGACCGACAGGCCAACACCAAATGCGTTGCCGATGGCGCACACTTCATCACCCAGCCCCGGTGTGCCGGCGCGACCGGCAATTGCCGGCAATGTCTCGTCGATCTGCAGAACTGCCAGATCGCTCGCCTTGTGGCGTGCAACCACCCGGGCGGGATAACTGGTTCCATCATCATCACGCACCAGCACCGGCACCTGGTCTTGAACCGGCCCCAGCACATGATCTGCCGTCACAATGGTGCGGCCATCGCCAATCACAACCCCGCTGCCTTCCGGTTCAGCGAGGTTTGCCGGCCTTCCCGACCAGACCGGCAGCACGGTCACGACCGACTTGCGGGCAATCTCCAGAGGCGAGAGGTCTCGTCCACTGGCCGCAGGCACCGTCAGACCAAGCAGAACCATTGCCAGCATGGGTGCAATAATACCAAAGGAACTGACTATTGACCCTTTTGATGGAGTCAAATCCGTCCATTCTGGCAGGCGCGGTGCGCAGCGCGATGCGGTGCATCGGGCAAGCGCCGCAACGCACCAGATGGACGGATTTGGCCCACCAAAGGCCGGTTTTTCGCGCCCGCCGGACGTCGTTATGCTCCACTTGTGGTCAGACAGACCACGGCGTGAAGCATGCCTAGCCAGCAAACGCGAAAAAACGGTCAAAAGAGTCAATAGTCAGTTCCTTTGGTATAACACTGTGCCTGATCACAGAAATCATCGTCTCAGCTCCGCGCGAATTCGGGTTGCCCGAGGTCGCCAACCCGGGTTGACCGGCCATGCAGGCAAACCTCGCGAAACTGGTACAAAAGAGCCGCTGTTGGTGCATACATGCGATGCCCGATCGTCGGCAGTACCGCAGACATGACCGGCTTGCCTCCGATTTTGTCAGGTACCATTTCAGGAATTGACGGTACGTCCAACTCTTCCAGAGGAACACGATAGAGTTGCGCAACCTCGCCGGGATCGGGCGTGAATGTTGCGCCTGCGCCTGCCCATACCACAACCGGTGTGATGACGAACCCCGAACGGGTCACCATGTCATCCAGCAATCCCAGGACCGAAGGTTTGTCAAGGTAGAGGCCCACTTCCTCATGGGTTTCACGCAAGGCGGCGTCAATCACGTTCTCACCCTCGTCAAGGCGTCCGCCCGGCAAGGCATATTGGCCGCCATGCCGGTTAAGCTTGCTCGCCCTCAAGGTTATCACAATGTCGGTCGGCGCCTCCTGCGATGCAGCACCCAGAACCAGGGCGACAGCGGCCTTGCGCAGGGAGCCGTCTGTAACGGTGATGCGATCATGTACGGAAAGGTTCTGGACGATAGCTTCACGCAGACCAGCGTTGAGATAGTAACTCATCCGGGTATTCTAGAACATTTTGCGCTCAGATAGAATCTGTTTGGTACGCGACACATCAAATGCAGCATCGCGTACCAGGTGTGTGAATTCATCAGTGAGCAGCCAGAGCAACATGGGTTCAAGTGAACCCATAAAGTTGCTCGAACACTTTGAAAGCGATCAGGTTTATGATTTTTGGTTGTAACAACCAAAAATCATCCTGATCTAGTGAACACTGGCCGGTTTGGAAGCGTCATCGCCCGTGTTCGGAGCTATGATGCCAGCCTCCATTTCACTGGCGGTTTCTCCGTTGAAGGTCAACCCAAGCTTGCCGGCGTCGATCTTGACGACCTGTTCGTCGTGGATCTTGCCTTCAAGGATTGCTTCCGCCAGCGGGTCCTGAACCAGTTTCTGGATCACCCGTTTCAACGGGCGTGCGCCATACGCCGGATCATAACCCTGAGTTGCCAGATGATCACGCGCCTCATCGGTCAGATCGAGAACGATCTTGCGATCTTCCAGCAACCGCGCCAGCCGGGCCAGTTGAATGTCCACAATGGCACCCATGTTTTCCCGCTTGAGCCGGTGGAACAAGATGATCTCATCAAGCCGGTTGAGAAATTCCGGCCGGAAGTGGGAACGGACCATTTCCATAACCTGATCGTGTGCGGCTTCCGCGGCCTCGTCTTCTTTCAGCGCAACCAAGAATTCAGCACCGATATTGGACGTCATGATGATCAGCGTGTTGCGGAAGTCGACCGTGCGGCCCTGGCCGTCGGTCAGGCGGCCATCGTCAAGCACCTGCAGGAGCACATTGAACACGTCCGGGTGTGCCTTTTCAATCTCGTCAAACAGAATGACCTGGTAGGGCCTGCGGCGCACCGCTTCAGTCAGCGCACCACCTTCGTCATAACCGACATACCCCGGAGGCGCACCGATCAACCGGGCAACCGAGTGCTTCTCCATATACTCAGACATGTCTACCCGCACCATCGCCTGCTCGTCATCGAACAGAAATGCAGCCAGCGTCTTGGTCAGTTCGGTCTTGCCGACACCGGTGGGGCCTAAGA
>JABDRA010000614.1 GCA_013041995.1 Anderseniella sp.
CACCAAGACCGATACCTTCGTGAAGGCGACCAAAGTTCCGGTGCACATCCCATTGAGTGGCCGGACCATGGAGTTCGACGCCGGAGGCAAGTGCATCGCGGGGTGCTGATGGGCCTCGATTGATGATACCTTGTGAATAGCCGGACGCTGGAGTTTTTCTCCAAGCACCTGAGCTAGAGCCTTTACCGATCAATGTCTTTGTGCGTCCGGCTGCTGCTCGACATCCGCCAGTTGCTGTTCAAGTTGTTCGCCGGAAGCCGAACGCTTGCCCGACAACCCTGCGATCAGGGCATAAATGGTCGGGTTGAGGAACAGCGTGAACAGGGCGGCTAGTCCTAGTCCACCGAAGATGACCCAGCCAATGGAAGCGCGGGCTTCAGCGCCTGGTCCGGTGCTCAACAGCAACGGCACAGCGGCAAGAACCGTGGAAGCAAGGGTCATCGTAATGGCGCGCGCCCTGCTGGCTGACGCCTCAAGCGCGGCCTCAGCGACACTTCTGCCGCGCTCGCGCAACTGCTCGGCAAACTCGACAAGCAGAATACCGTTCTTGGCCATGATGCCGATGAGAAGCAGAACACCGATCTGGCTATAGATATTGATAGTCGTTCCGGTCAGCCACAGGGCCAGAACTGCAGCCGATAAACCGAACGGCACAGTCAGCATTACCACCGCGGCACTTGTAATGCTTTCGAACTGGGCAACCAGAACAAGGAAAACAATCACCAGGGCAATCACATAGGTTACAAGCAACGCATTGGATGTTTCATCCAGTGCCGCCGCTTCCCCCAATAAGAGGAGGCCGATATTGTCCGGCAGCGTATCGTCTGCGAGTGTACGTACTTTCGTTACAGCATCGCGCAAACTGAGTTCGGGCGCGAGGCTTGCATCTATTTCCACGGCACGGCGCTGCCCGTGACGATCCAGTTCTGCCGCGACGCCCTTCTCTGAGAAACTCACCATTTGCGAAAGCGGAATGAGCGCTCCGGACCGGGAGCGGACATAAAGATTGAGGAGATCGACTGGATCCCGAACAGCTCCGTTTTTAGATTGGACCATGATCGGAATGGCCTGATCCTCGACTGTCAGTTCCGTGATTTCATCCTCATCTACCAGAGCACTGAGTGTTGTGGATAGCTCAGACATCGCGACGCCCAGGTCAGCTGCCCTTGCGCGGTCAATCAAGATTGACAATTGCGGTTGTGTCGCCTGGTACTGGACCCGGATGCCTGAAAGCCCGTCAATATTGTCCATTTCACGTGCAAAAATGTCTGCAGCCTGTGCTATTTCCGGATAGTTGGGTCCGGTCAGTGCTATTGACAGGCCGCCATCGGATCCGCGGCGGAGCGCCAGGCTGTTCTCGCTCTGAATACGTGCCTGCGCTCCAGCCAGCATGGAAATCTTCGGCCGGATATCTGCTTCGATCTGTGCCTGGCTTACCTGCCGTTGGTCCCAGGGCAAAAGTGTTGCCGAAACCTGCCCTCGGTTGACGTCGTATCGCCCTGTAATAGTGTAAAAACCATCTACAATGCCCCTGTCGAGCCAAGGTGCAAATGCCTTCTCGACGATTGCCACCTGACGGTCGGTGTAGTTGAGCGACGTACCGTCAGGTCCTTGCATGCGAACCGTGACGATTCCCCGGTCCTCTGGCGGCACGAGCTCTTCACCGAGCGACTGGTAAAGCATGAAACTCGCGCCCGCCATGAGGCAGGCGACAGAAAGTGTCACCAGCGGCACAGCGAGTGTCCGGCCAAGGATTGCCACATACAGAGCCTTTACAGACCCTGAAACCGTGCCTTTACGCGTGTGGTCTGTGGTGCCGTCCGGCAGTCTCGAGGCAAGCATCGGGCAAACCGTAAGCGCCACGAACGATGACACAATCACGGTTGCCGAAAGGACAAGCCCGAACTCCGCAAAAAGTCTGCCCGCATCGCTCGGCAGGAACGAGATGGGCAGGAAGACCGCCACGAGCGTGATTGTGGTGGCGATAACAGCAAAAAATACCTGCCTTGTCCCGATGACGGCCGCCGCCTTGGCGCCCATGTTCTCGGTTCTGCAGCGTTGGATGTTCTCAATAACGATAATTGCGTCGTCCACGACCAGCCCCGTTGCAAGAACAAGTGCCAGCAGGGTGATGAGATTGATGGAGAAGCCAAGTGCCCAGATGACGGCGAGTGAGCCAATCAGGGTGATCGGAATGGCAAGGGCCGGTATCAGTGTCATGGAAAGCCGGCCCAGAAACAGCCAGATGACCAGTGTTACGATGACCAGGGCAATCAGCAAGGACGTGATGACTTCGCCTATAGCTCCGCGCACGAAGATTGCATCATCGCTGATCACCTCGAACCGGACATCACGGAATCTTTGCGAAAGCCGGTCCACTACCCGGCGCACTTCACTGGATATTTCGAGCGTATTGGACTGTGCCTGCCGGACAATACCGAGGTTCAGCACGACCCGTCCGTTGAGCCGCGCTACGCTTTGCGGTTCAGCCAAACCAAAGTAGGCTTGGCCAAGCTGCCCGAGCTTGACAGGATCACGGATCGTCAGGTCTTCAATGCGTTCAGGCTGAACTACCGTGGCATCTGCACGCACCAGGATTTCCATCTGGTCAGCCCGAAAACTGCCAACCGGCACGTCAAACTGCGCTGCGCGCAACACCTCGACGACATCACCGATGGAAATGCCGAATGACGCCAGCCGCTCGGGATCGAGTGCAATTCTCAGCACCTTCTCGCGATCGCCGAACACCGCGACATCGGCAACACCGTTTACCGCGGTAAACTCCGGTATGATTTCGTCATTGACCCGACGCGTGAGCAAGTCGATCGGATCCTTGTTGCTCCATACGGCAACCTGCATCACCGGACGTGCGTCCTGCTCGGCTTTTACAACGAACAGGTCTTCAACACCGTCTGGCAGCCGCGGCACGACGCGACTTACCGCTTCGCGCACATCGTTCGAAGCATTGGCTAGATCTCGATCCGGCCTGAACTCGGCCCGCATGCGGAAATTGCCTTCCTCCGAGGACGATTGCAGCGAGATGACACCCTCCACCCTGGCAACGGCGCCCTCCACGATTGAAGTAACCTCCGCATCCACAGTCGTAGGTGAAGCCCCGGGATAGTTTGCACGTACCGAAACGATCGGACGGTCAATGTCGGGAAGTTCCCGCACCTCCACGCCGAAATAAGCCGCGACACCTGCTATAACAATCATCAGGTTCATCACAGCAGCCAGGAAAGGGCGCCGCACACTCAATCCCGGAAGGCCGGTTCTCGCGTGTCTGGAATCTGAAGAACTCAACTTGTTCCATCTCCCATTTCGCCAACGACTTCGACCGGCTGCCCCGGTTCAAGCCTCTGGGTGCCTTCGACGACGATTTGGTCGCCTTGTGACAGCTGTCCATCAACCAGCACCGTCCCCGCACTGCGTCTTATCATCGAAACGGCGACCTGTTCGGCCTTTCCATCGCGAATGCGCCAGACGTACAGTTCGCCGC
>JABDRA010000615.1 GCA_013041995.1 Anderseniella sp.
AACCAACTCTTCGTCGTGGCACGTGAAGTGCGCGATCCGGTATCCGGCAACATCCTTGTTGCAGCAAACTACGCCACCCTTGGCTGGTTGCTCATTACGGTGGCATTGGTTTCCGTCCTTGCCCCGCTAATAACGATAGCCATGGTGCAGCGATCCAGATATCGCACACAGGACTAGGATCAGGACTCGATTAATCCACCATATGATGGTTGCCCGTAATAGCTTTCTGTATTCTTGACACCGGTCAATGCCCACCAGCCGGTTGACCTGTTAGTGTTAGAAAACAGGAGGTCGTGACCGTCACATGGACAAGAAACAACAGTTCAACTTCAGCTATATTCTGCTCGCGTTCATGGCGATAACCATCATGCAGTTCTGGCTTGGTCCAGGCGGTGTCACGCAGATCCCCTACAGCGAATACCAGCAATTGCTGACAAGCAAGCAGGTCACGGACATTGTGGTTTCCGAAAACCGGATCACGGGCAAGTTCACCACTCCAAGGGATGGCAAGACACATTTCCAGACCCGTCGCGTTGATCCGGCAATCGCCGGCGAACTCGATGCTGTCGGTGTAAAATACACTGGCGCAACGGAAAACACCTTCCTCACCACCCTTTTGTCCTGGCTGGTGCCAATGGCGATTTTCTTCGGTTTGTGGATGTTCGTGTTCCGGCGTATCGCCGACAAGCAGGGCATGGGCGGCATGTTGAACATCGGCAAGTCCAAGGCAAAGGTCTATGTGGAAAAAGATACCGGCGTCAGCTTCAAGGATGTAGCAGGTGTCGATGAAGCCAAGATGGAACTTGAGGAAATCGTGTCATTCCTCAAGGACCAGGACAAGTATGGCGAGCTCGGCGCCCATGTGCCAAAGGGCGTATTGCTGACCGGACCGCCAGGCACCGGCAAGACCCTGCTCGCACGCGCAGTGGCCGGTGAGGCAGGCGTACCGTTCTTCTCCATATCAGGATCCGAGTTTGTCGAGATGTTTGTCGGCGTGGGGGCAGCCAGGGTCAGGGATCTGTTCGAACAGGCCCGGAAGTCTGCTCCCTGCATCATTTTCATCGATGAACTGGACGCGCTCGGCCGTGCGCGTGGGTCGTTAGGCAGCTTCGGCGGCGGGCACGACGAAAAGGAACAGACGCTCAATCAGTTACTGGCCGAACTGGACGGATTTGATCCCCGTGTCGGTATTGTCCTGCTGGCAGCCACCAACCGGCCGGAAATCCTCGACCCTGCCCTGCTGCGCGCCGGCAGGTTTGACCGCCAGGTGATTGTGGATCGCCCTGACCGTATTGGTCGGGCGGCCATCCTGGTGGTTCACATGCGCAAGATCAAGGCAGGCCCGGATGCTGATCCCGACAAGATTGCCGCGCTGACACCAGGCTTTACAGGTGCCGATCTGGCCAATCTGGTAAATGAAGCAGCCATTTTTGCCACCCGCCGCGGCGGCAAAAAGGTCACATTGCAGGATTTCACCGAGGCAATGGAGCGTATCGTTGCAGGCTCCCAGAAAAAGTCCAGACTATTGAACCCGTCGGAACGCGAGCGCGTTGCCTATCATGAAATGGGCCATGCACTGGTCGCCGCATCGCTGCCCTCTTCAGACCCGGTCCACAAGGTATCGATCATTCCACGGTCAATCGGTGCACTCGGATACACCCTGCAGCGGCCAACTGAAGACCGCTTCCTGATTACCACGGAAGAACTGAAGAACCGTATGGCGGTCTTGCTGGCCGGCCGGGCCGCGGAGGAACTCACGTTCGGCGAAATTTCAACCGGCGCTGCCGACGACCTTGTAAAAGTGACCGATATCGCAAAGCAGATTGTCACCCGCTTCGGCATGACAAGCGATATTGGCCACGTCGTGCTGGAACAACAGCGTACCAGCTATCTTGGCGAGACGGTATTCAACACAGCACCGCGCGACTACTCCGAGGCGACAGCAAGGGAGGTCGATACTGCGGTCAGAAACCTGATAGATGAAGCGTACAAAAAGGCCACCGCGACATTGAAGAAGCGTCAAAGGGACTTGAAAAAAGGGGCTCACCTCCTGCTGGAAAAAGAAACTGTAACTCCGGAGGAGTTTCCGGCACTTAAACCACAGAAAGCGGCTCGCAAGAGCACTGCTGCACATCGTGCAACCTGAAGCCAAGCCCACGCTGCCTGCTATCGCAATGCAAACATCAAGACGGCGGCAACCAGTAGTGCATTGGTGATCCAGAACGCCATCAGAACCCGTGCCTTTTGCGTCATGCTTCCGGCTCCCTAGTCATAGTAAAACCGCTCAGACACGATCTGGCTCGCGGGCACACCGCGCGCCATGAGAGCATTCTCGACAGCATCCAGCATGGCAGGCGGACCACACACCAGATAGAGCCACTGCGGAGCATCGTCAAAACCAAACACCTCATCACGAGTGGTTCGGTCGATCATGCCTGTGAGACCATCCCACCCAGGTTCCGGTTCGGACAGCACAAGTCTGACATCCGG
>JABDRA010000627.1 GCA_013041995.1 Anderseniella sp.
AGGTATGGTCTATCATCGTGGCTCACAGCGTTCTGACCGCACCGTTTGCCATGGCCATCATCCGGTTGAGGCTCAATCAGATGGATGAAAACCTCGAAGCTGCCGCATGGAACCTTGGTGCAAGCGAATGGTCTGCCATGCGCCACGTGGTTTTGCCGTTCTGCAAGCCAGCCATTGTTTCTGCGGCCTGTTTATGCGCGGCTGTTTCGTTCGATGAGTTTGCGATTGCGTGGTTTGTGTCCGGTTTGAACAAGACGGTGCCCGTAATGATCCTCGAAATTGTAACCGGTAATATCGACCCACGGGTCAATGCCATCGGCACATTCGTGTTTGTTACCTCAATGACGCTGGTGGTGGCGGCACAAATTTTCTTCTCTACAAAACAAATAAGAAAATCGGCAGGAGAAACCGGATGATCGATCAATTGCTGGTGTTCGACAAAGTGGTGAAACGTTTCGGCGACTTCACTGCGGTGAAGCAAATGAGCCTGAGTATCGGCAAGGGGGAGTTTGTTGCCATTATGGGGCCGTCGGGGTGTGGCAAGACCACCACCTTGCGGATGCTTGCAGGGCTTGAACAACCTACCAAGGGTGAAATTCGCCTTGATGGCCGGGTCATGAATGACGTCAGGCCACATGAACGCGACACCCCTATGGTGTGGCAGTCACTGGCGCTTTTTCCTTTCCTGACTGCACGCAAGAATGTTGAATTCGGTTTGAAGATGCGCGGCATGGATGCCACGAAAAGGCGTGACAAAGCCCTGCTGTGGCTGGACCGATTGGGTATGTCGGAGTTTGCAGAACGTGATATCTCAACGCTGTCAGGTGGGCAGAAACAGCGTGTGGCGCTTGCTCGCTCCCTGGTGACTGAACCCCCAATCCTGCTGCTGGACGAACCCTTGTCGGCACTGGATGCGCATCTCGTCATCCGAATGCAGTCGGTCCTTACGAACCTGCAACGTGAGTTGGGCATCACTTTTGTTTACGTGACGCATTCACAGTCGGAAGCTTTTGCAATGGCAGACCGCGTTGTGATCATGTCACAAGGCGAGGTGGCACAGGTCGGTGAGCCAAAGGATATCTACCGTGCGCCTGCGAACCGATTTGTCGCAGAGTTTGTTGGGCGCAACAACATCATCCCCTGCAAGGTCAAATCACAGAGCAAAGGCAAAGTGGTTATTGATGCACCGTCTGGTACATTCAGTGTTGCCGCCACAAAGAGCGCATTTCCCAAGACCGGAGATGACGCAACATTTGTTATCTCGGCTGATCTCGTGAAGCTGTCGGTCACCAAACCGAAATCGGAAAACATGATTCCGGCCACTCTCATCTCGGAAGAATTCATCGGATCAGTTGTAACGCTCTTTCTTGAAAGTGCTGATGGCCAGGAGTTCAAGGTTCAGGTGCAGGAGCGTGAATTGGCGACGCTTGATCTGAAGTCCACAAAGACGTTTTATTTGAGCTGGCCCGCTTCCAGCGCGCATCTTTTGACCGGAGCCTGAGACTTCATGATCCAGAACCCCATACCCTGGCCGAATGGCGCCAAATGTGCCTGTGCCATCACATTCGACATGGATGCAGACAGCTTGATCCATGTATCGCGACCGAAAGACGGGCATGACCGGCTGTACCCGGTCACAATGGGTAAATATGGGCCGACTGTCGCCATTCCGCGCATTCTGGATACCTACAAGCGCCTCGGTTTGAAGCAGTCGTTCTTCGTTCCAGCCTGGTGCATCGAGCAATATCCGGAAGCGGTTGAAGCTATTCTCAAAGGCGGGCACGAGATTGGTCATCATGGCTATCTCCATGAAGACCCCATTGAGACGACAGCGGATCAGCGGATGTGGTTTGAGCGCGCGCTGGACGTGCATCAAAAGGTCATTGGCGGCAAGCCTGCGGGTTATCGTGCGCCGGTCTATAACGTCAACGAGGCGGTGATTGATTTGCTGATGGAGCACGGGTTTCGCTATGACAGTTCGCTCATGGCCGATGATATTCCGTATGCAATGAAAACCCAGGACGGCGAGCTGTATGAAATGCCGGTACATTGGGGCACAGACGACTGGCCCCCCTTTGCGCACTATTCCGAGATCGGATACATGATGCCGGTTAAAGCGCCATCGGATGGTCTTCAGGCGTTCTGGGAAGAGTTTGATGCGCAGTATGAAGCGGGCGGATTCTTTATGCTGATCGTCCATCCGTTTCTGACCGGCCGGCTGGCCCGTTGGCGGCTGGTGGAAAAATGGCTGGAAGAAACGCTCAACACCAAGAACGTGTGGTTTGCCCGGCTGGAAGAAATTGCCGATCACCTGGACGGTTTGCGCAAGTCAGGCACATGGTCTCCGCGAGTGGACAGTTTGCCATATTATGACGGTCCGGTCTTGGGATAGGAGGCAGGCGAGCCAAGACGCCAGTACAACCCAAATTTACCGGTTTTCCCTGTATTTTCCCATCAGGCTCTGATTGCCGTCGTGTCACTGGCAATCTTCAGATCTGCGCGAAATTTTTCGATTTCCTCGGCGCGCCGGTCAGCGTCCGGCAGGCGCAACAGGTAGGCAGGATGTACGGTAATCAGAACATCCTGCCCGGCAGGGGTCCTTTCTATCTTGCCGCGGCGTGTCAGAATGCCAGTGCCCGACCCAGTCAACGCTTCAACCGCCGTTGCGCCCATTGCCACAATGAGCCGTGGTTTCACGCTGGCGAGTTCCGCATCCAGCCACCAGCGGCAATGGGAAATTTCCGAAGTTGACGCGCGTTTGTGCAACCGGCGTTTGCCGCGTGGCTCAAACTTGAAGTGTTTGACGGCATTGGTGACAAACGCTTCCCTTCGGTCCAGGCCAACCGAATGCGCGATCTCGTCAAACAGCTGACCTGCCGGACCGACGAACGGGCGACCCTGCAGATCCTCCTGGTCACCGGGTTGTTCCCCGACAATCATCAGCCTGGCGTTCGTTGGCCCTTCACCGGGTACTGCCTGTGTGGCGTTGAGGTGTAGCGGGCACCGGGCGCAGGCATGAATTGCCGCCGGCAGCGAGGCCGCAGGTCCGTCCCATGCGGATGCAAGTGATGACACCCGCGCCTGAATGCGCTGTGCGCGCCGGGATGGCAAAGTCGGCGCCGCGGCTGCCATGGCGCGGGCACGGGCAGGCGCTGTTGAAATCAATTCGGGGATGGCGGCGGTCTCAGGCAGGTTCTTCCAGTATTTTTTTGGCATTTCAGACTGCATGGCCTGCACCTTCAGTCGCGCCGGGTTGAAGATGTTGCGGAAATAGGTGATCCAAAGCTGTTCACTGGCGTCATCGGGCAGTTGCGGATCGAACTTGTCTTCGACCAGCCGCACGCTGCCGTTTTCGAAAATGGCGGAGACATCGGGTGTCAGAATACGCCAGTCCATATCAGCGAACCGGCGCCGGAAGAACTGAACCGTGGGTTCAACCGTGTGATGGGTCGGCTCAAACCAGGCTGCAAAAGACCGGCGGGCGGCTGTGGCATCACCGACCTCACGAAACCGCACAAAGGCTTTCATCTTGTGCTGGCACCGGTGGACGTTTTTCTCCATCTGCCGAAGCCTGGCCAGGTCGCGATCACCGCGGTCACTCATCAGGCCCGGATTATCGCGCAACCGCCACAACAGTCCATACAGCCGCGCGAACCTGGATGGATCGGCATGCCAGACGACGGAGTTGGCAAGAGCGATGAAATCGCGCGGGACCGTCACGGTACCTGGTATCGGAACGGTGCCGGGTTCATCGAACAGCCCGGGTGGACTGTCAATGCCGCCCCACGTGATCTGCTCGGGTGGAATGCCTGCGAAAAGATAGCCGCGCGCTGCCTTGCGCCACGCCTCGGCGGCACCGATGCGTGGTATTGTGACGTGATGCGTCACAGCAGTGTGAGTTGTTGTGGCGGTGGTGTAAAACGGGCTCTCAGATCGGCGCTGTCCGTCATTCCGCCCGGTGTCCAGCCGCCGGCAGTTATAAAGGCACGGGCTTTTTTCATGGCAGCGCCCATGCGGCTCACATCTTCGTAGCGCAGGTTGCGATGGCGTCGCGTAGACAGGATGCGGCCAACCGTTTTCACGCCAAACCCCGGCACCCGGAGCAGCATTTCGCGGCTGTCGCGGTTTACATCGATTGGAAACAGGCCGCGATGGGCCAGGGCCCAGGCCAGCTTGGGGTCGATCTCAAGGTCGAGATTGCCGTCCGGTGTGACAGAGGTGATCTCGTCCAAGTCAAAGCCGTAAAACCGCAACAGCCAGTCTGCCTGATACAGGCGGTGTTCGCGTTGCAGCGGCGGGCTGATCAGCGGCAAATTGGCCGAGCTGTCGGGTATCGGTGAAAAGGCCGAATAGTAAACCCGCTTGAGCCTGTAGCTGGAATACAGCCGCGTCGATTGATGCAGGATCGTCGTATCACTGGCGCCGTCCGCACCGACAATCATCTGGGTGGACTGACCGGCCGGTGCAAACCGTGGAGGGCGTTTACCGGTGTGCGAGCGATCTCTCGAGCCATCCTTGCGCAGGCGGACATCTGCCATGGCCTTGCGTATCTGGCCGGGGTTCTTTTCAGGCGCGTATTGCTTCACCGACGCATCGGTCGGCAATTCGACATTGATCGACAAACGATCTGCCAGCAGGCCGGCTTCCGCAATCAGTTCCGGGGCCGCATCAGGGATCGTCTTGAGATGGATATAGCCGCGAAAATTCTCCTCGTTTCGCAACTTGCGCGCAATCCGGACCATCTCCAGCATGGTGGCATCAGGCGAGCGGATGATGCCTGAAGACAAAAACAACCCTTCGATGTAGTTGCGACGGTAGAACTCGATCGTCAGCCTGACCACCTCGTCGACCGAAAACCGCGCCCTGGTGACGTTTGAGGACACCCGGTTGATACAATAGCTGCAGTCATAAATGCAGAAGTTGGTCATCAGGATTTTCAACAGGCTGATACAGCGGCCATCGGGCGCATAAGCGTGACAGATGCCGCTGCCTTCATTGGACCCGAGGCTTTTTCCGTCGCGCGAATCCCGCCGTGTCGAGCCGGATGAAGCGCAAGACGCGTCGTATTTTGCAGCATCACTGAGTATTGCGAGCTTGCGCTCTAATGATTTACTGGCCATTTGTTCACTATATGTTCTTAATACTGGATGCGCAATAGACCGGTTTAGCAGGCGCCGCTGCCGCTTTCGTGTCGTAGTTGGCAAAACAGGAAACCCGACATGGACGAGAAGTCATCAGCAGTGGTATGAGCCACCTGACGGTATTGCAGGTCTTGTCTCAGGCCGGTTTCAACACTCTCAGTGCCAACGGCGCGATGGCGCAGGATACCGGACCTGTCACCCTCGTGAGTTCACCGTCGACGGACACATGCAGACTGGACGTGGCCTGGACCGTAATTTGCTTCGAGACCCAGCGCTCCATGTGCGGCGAACTGTTCCAATAGCCAAGTGCTGCACTTGCGGTCATGCTGATCACGTCAAGAGCATGTTCCGCGTCGGACATATACAAGGCCAGCTTGCCTGCATTCTGATCGGGGTTGATGGGCATTTTGCCGAGTTCGTCCGACACCGGATTCACAAAAATCATCGCCAGTACCGCATCGTTCTGGAAGGACGGGAAGTCACCCTGCAACTGAAGCCGAAGCGGTTTTGCCCGGCCCAGCAGTTTGGCAAACGCCTTGATACCTGCAAATATCTTGGACACCCTGCCTGAGCGGGGTAGCTTGTCGCGTATTGCAACAAATCTTGGGTGCAGGCCGACGGACACGTGGTTCAGGAAGATTGTCCCGTTTACCGTCCCAACATCAACATGTGCGTGTTGTGCCGCCAGCAAGGCGCTGATTGCTTCTTCTATGTCGAGAGGCATGCCGATGGCACGAGCGAATAGATTCATGGTGCCAAGAGGCAGTACGCCCAGCGTCTTGCCGTGCTCAACGGCCAGACCGGCAGCTTGCGAGATTGTGCCGTCTCCGCCGCCGACCACCACGGCCCCAATTTCAGGATGTCCGAAAGCGTTTGACAGTTCATCCGTCAGATTGTCCGGTTCAACGATCCGGTACTCGAAGTGACCGGCGGGCAGACCGTCCAGCATGTCATGCAGACGCTGACTGCCGACTGACAGGGCAGTCCCGGCCTGAGCGTTGATAACAATGCGGGTGATCTCTTGGGACATGGCCACCTTGGTTGTCATGACAGTTATCGGGGCAGTGAGGCTTATTGCACCTTTGCGACGAAACAAGGCCTGCGCCTGATCCGATGAGGGTATTGTATTCGACCCCCTGCCTTCGCAACTCACTGTGTGTTGCGGAGCAGCTTCATAGTTGGTGCCAGCAGAAACTTCACGACGGGGATCAGGGCGAGGCCAAGGACCAGGCCGATGATGCCATCTGCGGTGGCTGTCGCCAACCACTCGACAACTGCCTGACCGGTGCCGACTTGTTGTGAAACCATCGACGCAAAATGGTGAATTGTTTCATAGGGCAAATGCACGCCCAGAGTGTGCAAACCGTGCACGATGATGTTTCCACCGACCCAGAGCATTGCCGCGGTGCCGACGGTCGAAATCAGGGTCATGATTGCCGGCATTGACTTGACGATCGTCATTCCGAACCACCGGGTGATTGCGAACCGGCCAACCTGGCTTATTTTCAGACCCACATCGTCCGCCTTGACCAGCAGGGCGACCGCACCATAGACGGCTGCTGTGATGGCAATTGCAACCATTGCCAGAACGATCCCCTCGATCCAGATATTGTCAGCCTCAATTGCTGCCAGCGAAATTGTCATGATTTCCGCCGACAGGATGAAGTCGGTCTTGATGGCGCCTTTGACCCGCTGTTCTTCCAGGTGGGCTGCATCCAGTGTTTCGGCCTGTTGTACGTTGCTCTCGTGATGAGGAACGATCAGATGCCAGACCTTCTCTGCACCTTCAAAACACAGGTACGCTCCGCCGATCATCAAGAGCGGTGTCAGCAACCACGGAAGCGCGGCGTTTAATATCAACGCAATTGGCAACAGGATGACCAGCTTGTTGAAAAATGACGCGCGCGCGATTTTCCAGACGATTGGCAATTCCCTGGTGGCCGGCAATCCGGTCACATATTTGGG